>JAGBSA010000236.1 GCA_017632095.1 Bacteroidales bacterium
GGAGCATCAAGTGTCATTCGGTCGCTATCTCAATGCTCACAATCAGATTTTGCAAACCGCTATTGCAATAGGTACTGTTGGGGTACTTTGTTTAATGGCTGTGTTCGTTTGTTTTATTCCTCATTTTCTTAATAAGGAGATGTTTCCGTTTTTATTCTCCTTGGCAATAATTGGAATTGTTATGATGACAGAAGCAATACTCGAACGACAATCGGGTGTCCATTTCTGTGCTTTCGCATTTTGTTGGTTTGCTTCTTTCTTTAAGAATAGAGAATACAAAAAAAAGAAGAATCGTATTTAACGATTCTTCTTTCTATATCAACTTCTGATTTTCTATTACTAATCTTCCGGCTCGTCATTTGTGTCATCTTCGACATCATCAACCTCAGAATAATCGCCATGAACCAAAACGAACTTATCCTTACCTTGCACTTCATCTTCCTCTTCGTCGCCTGCAGAGCCTACAATCTCGTCATCGTTCTTTGATGGTCCCAATATTTCCTTGTCAAATTCCTCTTCTGAAAATTTAGAATCAATAACCACATCAACCTTTACCATATATACGGCATCGTCTGTTTCTAATGGCACAACATAAATAAGAGAGCCATCTGGCTTTGTTATTTTTTGTGCAGCGTTTGCATAACCCTCACCATATTTAATATCGAATAATTCTCTTGCTTCTTCAGGTAAATTTTGGTAGCTTTTAATTAAACGTTTCTTCTCTTGTGCTTTCATTGTCGTTCTCTATTTTTTTTGCAATATTACATATATTGAACTTAATGAAAAAAGTTTTTGCTTATTTTTTTTAAAGAGTTTTTACATCTTTTTGTGAATCAGAAGAATAAAAATCAAATTTTATCGGAGTATTGTTATATCTCCTCGGTATATTTTACACTCTGAGCCAAATTTTATGATAATTCTGTAAACATAAACCCCATTTGGAACACCATCAGCGATCCAATCATTTTTATAATTCGAAGCACTAAATAGCACCCTTCCCCTTCTGTCTAAAATGACTATTTGATTGTCCGGATAGTTTTCAATATATTTTATTTCAAAGCTATCATTTATTCCGTCAAAATTAGGAGTCATTACTGTTGGAATCTTGACATTGATGCTTGTTTTTTCTTCTTATACGATTATTTTTTCGACATATTCTGTTTCTTCATTAACTACAATATCTTCTTTGGGTGAGATGATTTCTTCTTTCTTTGGGTTGTTTATAATATGTTTTGGTTTCGCTTGTCTAACTTCTGGTTCTGGTTGTTTAACATTTGATTCTGTTATAATATGTTCTTGATTCAAAACAGCAGGCTGCTGAATTATTTCAGTATTTTCAGTTTCTTTTTGTATTGTGTCAAATTGTAATGAGGGTGATGTTTGTATTTGTTCAAATGAGTCTAAAGGGAGCTGTTCTGTTTCTTCAATCACCTCTTTCGGAGTAAAGGTTTCTACAACGGGATTTGTTTGAACAATCTGTTCTTTCGGTTGTTCATATGTGTCGAAGGCGAAATAAATTCCAGTACCTACTAAAGCCACGCCTGCAATACCTGCAACTGATTTTGCTATTACAGAAGCCGACTTTACACTTTCAAGTAAAGATGTAGTCGTTTTCGGTTGGGGTATATTATTCTGAGGGATAGTCGCATTTAGATTAGAATCTAAACGCTCCCACAAAGAATCAGACACCTCAACTTCGTCTTCTGCTAAATTTTTCTTAAACAATTCATCAATATTCATTTGAAAAACCTCCCTTTAGTATTATTTCAACAAACATTTCCTAAGATTTAGTTTTGTTCTATGAAGTACTGTTCTTACAACATCAACACTCACTCCAAGCAAACTTGCTACCTCCGCATAAGAATAACCATCTATAACAATCATATTAAAAACGAATCTTTGTCGAAAAGAGAGTGCATTTAATGCTGCATACAAATCTTCTTTCGAATACGCCGTTGCAGCCTCCACATTTACCTCTTCTTCTCTTAGTTCGTCAAGTCGCTCTACTGTGTTATGCTTCAACTCTCTATTATAGGTCGTTGTACAAGTGTTTATGATAATTTTCTTCACCCAAGATTCGAAACTACCATATCCATCATAAGTTTCGATATTTGTAAACACCTTTGTAAAGCCTTCTATCAAGTTATCCTCTGCTTCTGGTATGGACTTAGCATAACGCTTGCATATAGCAAACATTGCTCTCTTAAATCTATCGAAGATAATACGCTGAGCCGTTCTGTCATTTTTACGGCACAATTCAACCAATTCGTATAAATCTTGTCTATTTTCCATATACGTCTAATATAATAGACTAAAAAAAAACGGAAACGTTAACATTGGTTGTAATTTTTTTTTAATTTTTCAGTATGGTTTGGCTAATCACCTTATCATCTGATTCAATAATTAGCACATAAGTTCCATTTGGGATAGCGAGTTCAAGTTGCTTGTTATCAAGACCTTTTTCTAATTGAGTGGAATAAATAACATGGCCTACACTATCAATTATTTTCAAAGTAGATTTTTTATTTAATTTTGGAAATTCTACATTTAATTTACCATTTGACGGTTGGGGATATACCTTTAATTGATTATCTGAATCAAAACAAGCAGATAAGCCGACTTTATCTTTATCTCCAACAGCCATTATATAATCTCCCTTACGTAAAGGAACAGATATATACCCCGATAAAGAAGATGGTTTTTCTATTTCAACATTTTCCCATTCCGATTCTGCATTTGGACGATACAAAAGCAAAAGAGAGTCTAATTGTTCACGAGTATAAATCAAAGAATTGTCAAAAGCCGTTTCCAAATTAGAGAATTGATAATAGAATCTTGCTGTTATATCGGCTTTATCCAAATTTACACCTTCTATAGTCCAATAATGTTTCTTTGAGAATCTGTCTACACCATATCTTTCTGCGTTTTCTTCTTCTCCTATCCAATGTAGCGTTGGTCTTATCAAGACACTATCTGTACATTCATTGACATATATATTCAAATATGAACTTGGAAATTTGCAAAGACCTCTTTCTGTAATTATTTCATAGGAATCTGTTGTCAAATCAAAATATTCTTCATCCAAATCCAAGAAAGCAGCTGCCGGATTGAATGGTAGAGTGAACGAATGCAATTCTTGATTTCCGTTATCAATAATCTGACACTTGTAAGCATTGAAATTGGAGTCCATAAAGGTAATCGGTATTCGTGTGTGTATGAATGGAGTTTGCTGTAAGTCCTTTGTACGAGAACGTATTCTGACTTTAGCTGAATTGTCTTCTGATTCAAAATGCGTAATTTCAAAATTGTGCATAATAGTATCAAAAACGTAGGCATCAAAAAAAGCAGTCAAATCAATACCTGAATAAGATGATAAACTGTCTCTCATTGTTTGAGAATCAATATTTGAAAAAGCGAAATCAGACAAAAGTTTCTTCACACTCGAATAAAAAAGGCTATCACCCATATAAGCTTTCAATGACATTGCAACCAAAGCTCCTTTGTCGTAAACGGTAGAAGAATATGTCAAAGTGCTATCTACTCCATGCAAAGGAAACACTCCTTCGGTGCGAGGTAGAGTTTTAAGTACTTTTTCTGCCTTTGTACGAAAATGTTTCTTTGCATAATCCACTCCATACATAGCCTCAAGAGACAGTTTTTCCGTAAAGGTAGTCCAACCCTCATTTATCCACATATCACCCGACGTTTTGCATGTCATCAAATTTCCAAACCAAGAATGCCCAAACTCATGCACTATAACAGATTGAGAATTTGCTGTAACGGAAGCAGCAAGCGAATGAGCCAAACTTATATTATCCACATGCTCCATGCTTCCCTGAGTTGTAGTACAATAACCTACTCTATTGAATGCAAAATTGCCGAAGCAGTCTTCCATTTTGGCAAAGGCAGCTTCAAAGTTTGCGAAATTCTCATAAACGCTTACACTATCATTTTCAAAATAATATCCGTTATCGGTGTCGACCGCAAAATTATTACACCTTATGCAGTAGTCGTATCCTTCTGCAAAGGAGGGGTAATCGTGATCCAAAGCGGCGTATATCTCTTTGCCTCTTCCCGTATCCTCCGGGTCGATCTCGTTACAACGAGAACAAACAACGTGCTCGCTGTAGCC
>JAGBSA010000237.1 GCA_017632095.1 Bacteroidales bacterium
AATAGAACGATGAAAGAATTGACAGAATTCAAAAAAGAAGTTGTGCTCAACAACGCAAAACAAATGTGTTTGGCAGCTTTGACAGCACCAAAGGCAAGAGGAACGGACAATCTGCTGATAAAAGTTGCTGAAGGTGAAGATATAGAGAAATTATCAGCCAAGTTGGAAGAGTTATATCAAACCACAGGACAAGAGTTCTTGCATAGAGATTCTCAAAATATACTTCAATCGCAAGCAATCGTCTTAATTGGGAGCAGGATTCAACCTTTGGGATTGAATTGTGGCTATTGCGGTTATCCAAATTGTGGAACAAAACCACAAGACGTGCCTTGCTTTTTCAATTCCAACGATTTGGGAATAGCAGTTGGCAGTGCGTGCAGTACAGCCGCAGATTTGAAAACTGATAACAGGGTTATGTTTTCTGTAGGTTTGGCTGCAAAGGAATCAGGCTTGATGCCGGATTGCCCAATCGTGCTTGCAATAGTATTGTCTGCAAGTGGTAAAAGCGTCTTTTTTGACAGAAAATAAATATTTATAAGAAATAGATAAACAGAATAAAAACACAACAAGATATGTTACAACTTAATTTTATCAGAGAGAAGAGAGATTATGTTATAGAGCGATTGGGAGTGAAGCATTTCAAAGATGCCGAACAAGTAATTGACGAAATAATTGCATCAGACAACAAAAGAAGAAACACACAAACAGAACTTGATAAAATAAAATCAGAATCTAATTCTTTGGCTAAGCAAATCGGTATAATGTACAAGCAAGGTGAAGCTGCTAAAGCTGAGGAATTGAAAAAGCAAACTGCTGTTTGCAAAGAGCGAGAAAAGGAATTGTCAGAGCAACTTGCAGAATGCGAAGCTCATGTTCGTGAGTTGTTATTGACAGTGCCTAATTTGCCAAACGAAAACGTACCTTTGGGAAAATCTTCTGAAGATAATGTTGTTGAGGTTCAAAAAGGAGAAATTCCACAACTTCAAGAAGGAGCAAAACCTCACTGGGATATTTGTGCAGAATATGATATTGTCGATTTCGAACTTGGAAACAAGATTACAGGAGCAGGATTCCCGGTTTACAAAAGAAAAGGTGCCAAATTGCAAAGAGCATTAATCAATTTCTTTTTAGATGAGGCTGAAGCGAATGGCTTTACTGAAGTGCAACCTCCTTTGATGGTAAATGAGAATTCAGCAATGGCTACAGGACAACTTCCGGACAAAGAAGGACAAATGTATTCTATTCCGTTAGATGGCTATTATATGATTCCTACTGCGGAGGTTCCGGTAACCAATATCTTTAGAGACACTATCCAAAAGGAGAAAGATTTGCCGCTTCAATACTGTGCGTATTCTCAATGCTTCCGTCGTGAGGCTGGCTCTTACGGTAAAGATGTCAGAGGCTTGAATCGTTTGCACCAATTCGACAAAGTGGAAATCGTTTGCATAGATACGCCTGAGCATTCTTACGAACAACTTGAAAAAATGAAGAATCACGTTGCAGGATTGCTGGAAAAGTTGGAATTACCTTACAGAATATTGCGTTTATGTGGCGGAGACATGAGCTTTACTTCTGCAATAACATACGATTTTGAAGTTTGGTCGGCTGCACAACAACGTTGGTTGGAGGTAAGTAGCGTTTCAAACTTCGAAACTTATCAATCGAATCGAATGAAGTTGAGATACAAAAACTCCGAAGGAAAGACTGTTTTGGCTCATACTTTGAATGGTAGTGCTTTGGCTTTACCTCGAATTGTTGCAGCTTTGTTGGAAAATCACCAAACACCAACAGGAGTGAATATTCCAAAGGCTTTGCAAAAGTACACAGGATTTGATAAAATCGACTAATCGATTGACTAAAACAAATTTTATATAGGTAAAAATAAGCGGAAAGATGATTTCCGCTTATTTTTTATTTACCCCAAATGAAACTTCGTTTCAGAAAATTGTTTCTTCGTTTTGCTAAACCAAAACTTCGTTTTGGAAAATTAAAACGCCGTTTTAGTTTTCTTGTTTTTAAGTAGTAATCAAGTGTTTATTTATTTTAGTAAAACCTTATTTGCTGATGAGGTGTTGGAGTATTGTGTGGTGAAATCTGTTTTTGATTTTACTTTTGAATTACTATATCTTGGAGCGGCTTTTGTTGAATTTGAGAAAATAAGATAAACAGCTAATTTGCCACTTTTTTAATTCGTGGATTTTTTGTATCTTTGCCAATTGGTAATAAAAAGTAATAAAATGGAAACACTAAACGAAAGATTGGGAGTTATTCCACAAGATAAATTGAATCAAAACGCTGAATATATACATCAATATATTGGTTTGCGTTTAGCTGCGTTGGGGGTTGAGATGGAGACTGAAGGAATGAGTGAAGAGCAAATAAACTTCATGGAATGCTTGAAAGGTCTATTATCAAACTACAAAGAACGAGAAGTACTCTATGATAACAATCTCAGTCCCATGGATGCGAGAATCCAAAACTTCTTTGACAGCTATTTTGCTACTGTTAGAGGAGTTGAGGATATTAAAGTGCCAATGAGAACCTTTACTTTGGACTCTTATGGTATCGCAAGAGAATTGTCTTTGCCTAAAGGAAAAGATGAATATGTTTCTGAATATGTAACCTCTTATAGAGTTAAACAAGGAGTTCTTCATAATCCTAAAAACGATAGAAGAACTACAAAAGGCGTATTCCATGTTGCAGAAGGTGGTTTGCCTATTCCAGATGATAAGAAAGCAGTTCCTATTCATACTGCAAAGTATATCTTCCACAGAGCTTTCGCTGAAACCGGTGAAATAATGGAACTACCATTTACTTCGCAATCTGAAAAGAATGTACGCTTGTTTGTGTCATTGCTATTAAAGCCTGTGATATGCCCGGAAGTTAAGGGAGTTACAGAAGAAAAGAATATGGAAATTCGTTTCTTCGCTCCGGGTTCATTGGTTTGCAACCTTGACTTTGTTGAAAGTATATTTGGAAATGGCGGAAGCCCATATAACATTGCTAATGACTCAGCTTTAGATGTTGAACATTGGACAGGACATACAGGTTGTATAATATTGGCACCACAATTGACCAAATTAACTAAAAAAGAATGTGGATTGCCACACATAAGCGAAGCAACAGAGCGTCAAAAGCGTGATGGAATGTGTTGGGAGAAGGAAGACGAACTATATAACGACGGTCAATCGTTCAAACTTTGCGTAAGAACACAAGATGGTGTGATTGCAACAGTCATAGCTGACAATTACTTCGGCTATTCCAAGAAAGAAGTAAAGACAATGATTGGTTATTCTGCCAATATCTATGGGTCTGTTGAAGAAGAACACGCAGGAGGAGCATTAGTTTTTCCAGGATATAACCAAGGCGATAATTACTTTGCGAATCCTATGAAGGTGAAAAACACTTTCGCAGATGTGAAAGCGAATTGTCAAGATTTCATTGACTTCAATGAAGAAGGCTATGGAGTGGATAAAAACTTTTCTAATATATTCTACCTTCCGGAAAATACAACATTTAATGTGCCAACACAGGAAATAAAATGGAAGAATGCAACAGGAGAACATTACTTAAAGCTTTTACCACAACGTATTTACATATTGCCAAATGGTAGTAAGTTTAGAATGGAAGGCTATTCCGGAGCGTTGAATTATCGTCTTGTTGAGATAGTTGGAGAAGGTCTTTTCTGCCATAAGCCATGCACTGTGAGTGGTGGAGGAAAGAGTGAGATATCTAAGTCTATTGCAGATGCGATTTTAGGAGGTCCGTTCTTTATTAAAGACTTTGAAAAAGACTTTGCAAAGGTTGAAGAGATTATTAACTACGATTATTCTAAGCGTTACATATCTTTGAATAACGATCCGATACCTTATAGCCGCAGTTTCTTGAATTCAAGACGCTCAATGGGCTCTGTAATCAAACTATTGACACCTTCAAGCGAATATACCTCAGAATACAATGAGTGGTTGAGTGGTTTGTCTCAATATGTTAAAGGTATAGCCTTCATTATAAAAAGATTCTACAAAGAAGAGTGGGGAGGGGAATGGAAAAAGTTTTTTGGTGTTGATATTCTAAACGGCACACCAGGCAATGAATTGAAGTTTGGCGACAAAAAGATTTTTGCACGCTACCTAAGAGTCGGCTTTGCAGAAGATGACACATGGCGAACTTTCAAATTGCGTCAAGACTTTGTGCATTCAGACAAAGTACAGATGGAAGACGATATAAGCGTTTCAGCAGTTATTCCAACAAGACTGTTAAGCAACTTAGGAAAAGCAGCAGACAAAGAGAGCGTTAAAATAGTTGAGAACTGCGAATACCGATTCTTCCAACGCCCTGACGATGCTGTTATACGTGGATATGATAAGAAGGCAGAGGCTGATTTGTCTTCACCAAACACATTTATATCAAACTACGAGCCGCTAACAGTTGACGATGCTCAAGAGATAGTTGAAGATGTTATCAACTTTGACCAATTTACTGCCCCAATGAGAAACCTTATTCAAGAGGTTGCTGACAAAAAAGACAGCAAATACGTTGTTTCTTCAGCACATCCTCGTTTGGTTAACGGTAAACCGTCAAAGAATGTTCGTTATTTACAAACTCGTAATGACTTGATTAACCCAATTGAACGCTATATTGCAGAGGTGGGAATGAGACTTGCACGCAAGTTAAAGCCAACAGACCCACTTTATATCCCGGTTAATTCAGTTCTACCAGGCAGACGTAACAATAGAAAAGAAGAAGGAATACGTCCATTGGCGGTTTACAATCCTATTCACTACCAAGAATTGCCGGAATTGTTTATGGACTTCATTTGTTCATTGACAGGAAAGAGCCCATCTACAACAGGAGCAGGTTCAGAAGGCGCTTTAACAAAGGGACCGTTCAATGCGCTTTGTGCAGTAACCGATTTGAACAACGCCTTAGTTTCATTCATATTGACAGGTTACGATGGCTTTACTACACCTGCAGGATACATAGGAAGCAAATACAGAATTGACCACGACTTAAGCCTTTTGACTCCGGAATTATGGGCAAGACTTACACCAGAAGAAAAAGATCCTAAATACATGATTGCAAACGGTTATTTGGAAAAGCTAAATGACTTCACATATGGAGGAAAGGAAATAAAGGCTTCTGTATTGGGTTATAGAATTACTGAAAAGTTCGTAGTAGATTTCTATGGTAGAGTGTTCGAAAACCCTAATGTTGTCTTCACAGACGAAATGCTTAAACCAGAACTTCAAAGTATGGACGAATATGTTGATGGTGTAAACAACATTGTAGAAAACCAAAAACGTGTTGCACAAATGTACTTTAACGATGGCAGTGTTGAAGCAGCTGTTGAGCCATTGAAAGCTTTGTTACACATAATGGTACATGGAGAATACAAAGGAATGACTTTGTTAAGCAAAGAATTCAGAGAACTATTCACCAGAGAAAATATGATGGAAAGCGATTGGTACAAAGAACGTTTGAGAAACAAACACGTAAACGATATTGCATTGTGGCAAGGTCACCAAAAATATTTGTTAGAGTTCTTGAAAAAGGCAGGAAACCTTGATGAAGAAAAACAAGAGGAAATAACAGAAAAATTACATCTTGTTTCAGAAAGATTAGCTTTCGTACAAAGCCAAGAATACTATGATATGTTGATTGGAACCATAGGAAAAGACAATCTGTATTTGGGATAAGATTAGAGTGATTACGGAAAATAGAATACAGAAAGTAAGAAATGTATCACTGATTAGATAAAAGACAAAAATCAAACGGACGTTTGAACTTGTGAATTCAAGTCGAACGTCCGTTTTTCTTTATTGCATTCCCCATATTTTCAGAGTTTGGTCTCCTGCAGTCGAGATTATGTATCTTCCGTTTGGACTCCAATTTGCTGAAGTAAACCTCATGCCGACTGTACCTAAGGTTTTGACAACCGAATATGTGTTTGCGTCCCATATTTTAATGAATCTGCTGTCTGCAAAACTGAGAAAATAATCCCCATTCGGGCTATAACTAACGCCGGATACACGATAGCTGTCATGCTCATCAAGAATCTGAAGACATTGTCCTGTGTTTGCGTCCCATATTCTTATGATTCCGTCATATCCTCCTGAGATTACCTTGCTTCCATCTTTACTCCAGTTGCAACTTTGTTCACCCCAATTGCATCCGACAAGGGTATGAAGACATTGTCCGGTGTTCGCATCCCATATTCTTAGACTTCCGTCATTCGAGGCAGAGACAAGACGATTTCCATCCGGACTCCAAAATACCTGACAAACGTTTGATGTGTGTCCGATAAGAATTTTGATGCATTGATAATTGTTTGCGTTCCATATTCTGATGTTATGTTCGAGCGAAGATGAGGCTATGTAATTTCCATCGGGACTCCAATCTGCCCAAAGCACTCTTTTCTCAGTTCCTTCCAAAACTCTCTCGCAGGAAGCATCTTTTGTGGTCCATATTCTCAAAGTGCTGTCGACTGCAACCGAGACTAATCTGTCTCCTTTGTGATTAAACTTTGCCATAGTAACGCAATTGGTATGTCCGTTATAGGTTTGAACAATCGAACCATTGTTTGCATCCCATGAATGGAAGACTTCTTCTGCCGCAACGCTGATTATACGACTTCCATCGGGGCTGTAATCGGCATGAAGCATCCATTGACTCGGGTGATTAAAGGTTTGAATACATGTAAATGCAGTATAATCCAAACTATCGGTGATAGGGTCGTTACCGTCCTCGTTATCGCCAATTCCACCTGTAGTATCGGTTTCTGTTTCGGTCGTTTCGCTTTCCGTACTTCCGCCACCGCCGCCGCCGATTCCTGGTTGATGGTTTTGGTTGTTGTTTAGTTCTTCTTCAGTCGGCTCTTCGCATGAGGCAAACAGCATCATACCAACAGCAAACAAACATAGTAAATTTCTAATCTTCATATCCGTGTTTTTGTATCTTGTTTTCTTTATAGACACTTCAAATTGTAAATTCGTTGGGCAAAAGTATAGTTTTTTTTATAAAGAATTAGTTTTTGGTTCTCGGTTTTTGAGAAAAATCAAACTGCGTCAGCCGAAAGCTAATAGCCAATTGTTTATTGCTAAGGTTTTGTTATGAAATATTAACATTTAATTTAACATTTCTTTAACAAGGTGTTTTTTGATTGAATCCCTGTTTCGAAACACTGAAATCAAGCTTTAACAGAGTAAAATAAAGAATCAGAAAACTAAAACGGCGTTTTATAATCCTAAAACGAAGAAAGAAAAAATTAAAACGAAGATTCAGTTTGCTGAAATAAAGAGATGTAAAACTCTAAGCAAAATCCTATTTAATTACAACATACTTTTCCGAAGACCGATTAGCTTTTGAGTCGGATAATTTAATCTCTAAATCATTCTTACCTTTGTTTAGCTTCTTTGCATCTATAATCAGTCGTCCGCTTTTGCCGTCATATTCTGCCAAAACCCAAGCTCCATTCAAGTAAGCGTTGTAAGAGTGTATTCCCGACAAGTTATCGCTTATCTTTACTTGAATTGTCTTTTGTTGAGCTTTGATTTGTTTGCCAGAAGTGAAATTATGTGGTTTGCATTTAGGAGCTATAGTGTCTATTGCAACGCTATAAGTCCCAAATTTATTGATAGAGCAAACTATATTCTTACCTTCGATTTTTCCACCCTCACTTGACTGCCTTCCTTTGCCATCTATTGAAACTATAACCGCCTTATCCTTATATGTATTGAGGTTGTGATTGTAGCGAATCTTCAAAGTAAAAGCCTTATGTATTGGAGTGCTTCTGCTATGTAAAGTATGAATATTCGAATACTTACCTTTGCTTGAACTATATGACATATCCAAATCCTCATACAAACTTCCGGCTTTTGTAATCAAAGAACTTGAATCCGGAAAAGTCAAACTGTTGGCTTTATTCCAAGCAATATAGTAGGAAGAGGAGCTTTGCTTTTGAGTGTTTAGCTTATTAACCAAACCGATATTTGGATTAGAAACACTACCTGTTAGATAGAATTTGAAATTAGTTTGATTGCCCCTCTCATCAGTAAGAGATATTACAATCTCCTTCGTTTCTCCCTGTGCCACTTCTATGATTCCTTTGTTCTTATAGCTGACACAATTTATCGAACAATTATCGTACTTCTTTGTCCAAAGCATTCTTCTTCCCGAACTTTGCAAATAGCCATAGTCAATTATCGCATTAGCATATCTTGAATCAGTAAAGAAAAAACCGGAATTGTTATATCGGAAAATCATTTCTTGATTCACAATCACCTTTGTGTCAAACACACCATTCTTTTGAGTAGAGCCGTTAGAGCGATCATAAGCCTCTAAAGCAAGATAAAACTTTCCGTTGGCAATTATTGTATCCCCATCTTTGAAATCAGGACTCTTCATAAGGTCTATAAACTTTGAACTGCTACCTTCCTCAATTGAAGAATAGTCATCAACAGCCAATAGACGCAAAGCATAAAGCGTCGGAGCAAGTTCGTCTTTTAATTTCAAACCATTCAAAACAGGATTCAACGTCTTTTGACTTGCAGTGTTTCTTATCTCATAGTGCAAGTGTGGACCGCCCGAAGAACCTGTATTACCGCTCAAAGCAATAGTATCACCTTTCTTTAATTTCAATCGACCTTTAGGAACATTGAGGTCAAAGCTGTAACAATGATTCTTATATTGGTAATCTTTAACGTATTTTCCAATTTTGCCATAGTATTCGTTTAAGTGCATATACACAGTTGTGTATCCGTTTGTATGACTTATGTAAAGATTCTTACCGCCTCCATAAACCTGTATCTTGATTCTTGAAACCTCTCCGTCAAAAGGACAAATCACATATTGATTTTCCTTGCCTTGGGTTCTTAAATCAATACCTGAGTGGAAGTGATTGCTGCGTAATTCACCGAAATGCCCGGAACTGCCCAATGGAATAGTCAATGGTGGTAAGAAATTATCACAAGAGTTTTGAGCAAAAGCCTTTTGTGGATTTATTACGTTTGTACACAATATTAAAAACACGATACAAGCTAAACTTTTAGGCTTTGCCCAATGTGATTTCTTGTAATAGAAAAGAAAAATCACCATACCGATAAACCAAGACAAAGGAGCGCCAAGCCAAATTCCCGTTGTGTCAAATTCAAATGACAAAACATAAGATAGAGGCAGCCTTATAAGCAACAGCGACACCAAACTGATAATCATAGGTACGAAAGTGTAACCCACAGCCCTGAAAAAAGAAGTGTAAATGTTCATAACAGCAAATAAAAACCAAAATATCCCTGCAATCTTCAAGTAATCCACACCAATATTTACAACGCTTACAGTGTCAGAAAACAACCCCATAAGTCCATTTGCAAAAAAGAAGAAGACAGAAAAAGTAATCACAGAAATATATAACATTAAACGCATAGAGAAATAAAGACCTTTTTTCACGCGAGCAATATTCCCCGCACCATAATTTTGTCCTGCAAAACTAGTTAGAGCAGAAGCAAAGTTCAAAACAAACAACATAGCAACAGACTCGATTCTGCTTGCAGCCGAATAAGCAGCCAAAGCATCGGTTCCAAATTTTGCCACAAGCCCAAGAATAAGTATTTGCGACAAAGCAACAATCGATTGTTGTATCCCTGTTGGTAAACCAATCCTTACAATCTCTTTGAACACTGAAACATCAAAATACTTTGACAATTTTTTGATTCGCATATATTCATTGGCACTTTGCAAACGTATAAACAACAAAGCAAATGCCAAAAATTGACTTATAACACTCGCCCAAGCTGTTGAAACGAGCGAAAGTTTGAGATGAGCTACGAAAACATACGATAGAACAGCGTTTACAATGTTTGAGCCAACTAAGTAATAGAGTTGAGTTTTGCTATCGCCCAATCCTCTCAATATACTCACAGCAGAATTGAACAAAAAGGCGAAAAACATTCCTATCATATAGACACGCATATACCTAACTGCCGAATCCATAACCTCTTTCTCCAATCCCAAATTAGAAAATAAAGAAGAAGCAAACAAAATCCCACACCCACAAATCACAACGCCAATTATGATAAAGAAAATGTAGAATGTACTTATCACAGTCGGGATTCTGTCAAACTTTTTCCCACCAAAGAAATGAGAAACTACCACACTGCCGCCCGAACCTATGCCAATAACCAAGGAAACTAAAAAGAAAACAATCGGATACACCGAACCGACAGCCGCCAAAGCCACATCACCCAAATAGCACCCAACAATAGCACTATTGACAAGCATATATAGTTGTTGGAAAAGGTTACCTAAGATAATGGGAAGCCCAAACAGAAAAATACTTCTGCCAATACCGCCTTTGGTAAAGTCTTTCATCGAAGCACCACCTTGTTATAGAGCAAAACAACTGTGAACGAAAGCAAGCAAACGCATCTTCAACAAATCCTTTGCCTCAATGT
>JAGBSA010000238.1 GCA_017632095.1 Bacteroidales bacterium
ATACGCAGATCTTGGACTGTGGAAGAAAATTGGAATATTTTATGGTAAAGATGCTTGTCAGTTAAATAATTGTTAGTATCTTTGCACCCTCAAATAAATACATTAAAAAAGTAAAAAGATGGCAGTAAAAATCAGATTGCAACGTCATGGTAAAAAGAACGCTCCTTTTTATCATATCGTTATTGCGGATGCTCGTGCAGCACGTGATGGAAAATTTATCGAAAAATTGGGAACATACAACCCAATGACTAACCCTGCAGCTATCGAATTGAATATCGATTCAGCTTGCACTTGGTTAAAGAATGGTGCTCAACCAACTGACACAGTTAGAAATATCTTGTCTTATAAAGGTGTTTTGTTGAAAAGACACTTACAAATAGGAGTTGAAAAGGGAGCTATCTCTCAAGAAACAGCTGATGCAAAGTTCGCTGCTTGGGCAGATGAAAAGGCTAAGAAAATTGAAGCTAAGAAGAATTCTTTGAGTAGCTCTAAGGCTGAAGCTGCTAAGGCTGCTTTTGCAAAAGAAGTTGAAGTGAAAGAAGCTAAGGCTGCTTTGATTGCTAAGAAGAGAGAAGAAGAAGCTAAGGCTAAGGCAGAAGCAGAAGCTGCTGCAAATGCTGAAGAAGCTCCTGCAACAGAAACTCCTGCAGCTGAGGAAGAAACTCCTGCTGCTGAATAATTTTGAAGTATATTCTTTTTCATAAGAACATATTTTTTTAATTTAACAAAGAGTGTATCTTCCTTCGGGTGGGTACGCTTTTTTTTTGTTATTTAATATACATTTAAGCTATGGCGATATTAAAAAAAGACGATTGCTATTATTTAGGACGTATCAATAAGCCTTTCGGTTATAAGGGTGAGGTGCACATTTATCTTGATGTGGATACTCCTGAGGAATATGCAGAGTTAGATGGTGTGTATGTGGAGATAAATAAGCGACTTGTGCTTTATGAGATAGAGTCGATTCGTTTGCAAGGAAACAAGGCGGTGGTTAAGTTTGTTGATGTTGAGGGTGAAGATGTGGATAGATTGTTGGGAAGGGATTTGTATTTGCCTTTGGAGATGTTACCGCCTTTGGAAGGGAACAAGTTTTACTTTCATGAGGTTATTGGCTTTGAGGTAGAGGATGAAGAAAAGGGCAGAATCGGTGTGATTGAAGGAGTTTATGAAAATACAAGAACGCCTTTGTTGTCTATAATGTTTAATGGTAAGGAAATACTTATGCCTGTGATTGACCAAGTGATTTTAGATGTGAATCGCGAGGCAAAATTGATGAAAATTAAAGCTCCGCAAGGCTTGATTGATTTGTATATAGAATAGTCTTGTATATCGAAAAACAAAAAAAATATATCGAAAAACGATAAGAAAGTTTGGTGAATAGAAAAAACTGTTGTATTTTTGCATCATCAAAATTGTGAAATATGTCTTTGAAGAAAAAGTTATTTGGTTTTAGGACGATTAAGTTGTTTTTCGACGTTACGTTGATTGCATTGCTTTTGTTTATTGTTTCGTTCGTTGCTTTATCTGCTTGGGATATTTCACGAGGTGGTGAGAGTGTGAGTGGTTTTGCATTGATAACAGAAAGTAAAGCAGATTCGATTATTATAGATGGTAATGTAGAGTCGCTTTTGAAGGGTGTTAATGTGAAGCTTCAACCAGAGGGGATAAAGGTAAGCTATTCCGCAACTACCAATCAACACAAATTGGTGTTTGTATTGTGGAAGATATTTTACTTGTTAAGTCTTAATATCGGGTTATTGTTTATGGCCTTTGTGTTGTTTCAAATTAGAAATATAATCAACTCGGTTTATCGTGCAACAAGAGATGTTAATGTAGCAATAAGTAATTGTGTGTTCTCAACTAAGAATATCAAGCGTTTGAGATATATTGCTTGTGGTTTTGTGTTGATTCCTTTTGTCGAGTTGTTGAATTACTACTTGGATAAAATATTTTTAGAGAATTATATAAAAATAGACTCAGTTAGCGTTTTGCCTACAACAGGGGTTAGTAATATTTCTTGGGAATATATCTTTGTGGGATTGTTGTTCTTTGTGATGATTGAGGTGTTCCGCAAGGGTGTAAGTCTGCAAGAAGAAAACGATTTGACTGTTTAATTTGAGTAGATGTGAGATGGGTATAGTGGTTAATTTGGACGAAATGATGGCTAAAAGGAAGATGTCTCTTGGAGAACTTGCTTCCAAAGTTAGCGTGACACCTGCAAATATGTCTATATTGAAAACAGGTAAGGCAAGGGCAATACGTTTTTCGACACTTGAGGCAATTTGTAAGGTGTTGGATTGCCAACCGGGTGATATATTAGAATACGAAGAAGAGGAAGAAAATCCAAAAAATAATAAATAATTAAGTTAAACAAAAAGTATCAGCTATGAGAAACAGAGTTTTTTTAGCGTTAGCGTTGTGTGTAACACTTTGCACAACAGGATTTGCTCAAAACAAGAAGGCTGCAAAGTTGAATCTTGACGAGCAAATTAAATTGAATGGTAAAGTTCGTACAGGTAAATTGGAAAACGGACTTACTTACTTCATTAGAGCAAACAACAAACCAGCAAACAGAGCAGAATTCCAAATTGCAATCAATGCAGGTTCTGTTTTGGAAGAAGAAAATGAAAAGGGTTTGGCTCACTTTACCGAACACATGGGATTTAACGGTACAAAACACTATCCGGGTAATACAATGATTGATGACTTGGAAAAAGAAGGTATCGTTTTCGGTAGAGAGATAAATGCTTACACCGGCTTCGACCAAACAGTTTATATGGTAACACTTCCAACTGATAATGCAAGATTGTTTGATATGGGATTGAAGATTCTTGACGGTTGGGCATCAGGAATGTTGATGTCAGGTGAAGAAATAGACAAAGAAAGAGGTGTTATCATTGAAGAATGGCGTATGAGCCAAGGAGGAAGCGAAAGATTGAGAGCTAAAACATGGGGAACTATGTTGAAAGGTTCTAAGTATGCAGAACGTCTTCCTATTGGAACATTGGAAAGCCTTCAAACTTTCAAATATGAAGACATCAGAGGCTTCTATCAAAAATGGTACAAACCAGACAACATGGCAGTTATCATCGTTGGAGATTTCGATGCAGACGAAATGGAACAAAAAGTAATCGATTACTTTACAATGACTCCAAAGGCTTGTACACCGACTGAACGTCCTGTTTACACAATCGACAACAACAAAGAACCACTTGTATGTGTTGCAACAGACAAAGAAGCAACTTCTACTCAAATTCAAATGTTCTACAAACACCCAGCAAAAACAGTAAAGACATGGGGAGATTACCGTGAACAATATTTGGTTTATGCTTTGTTTGAACAAATGTTGTCAGAACGTCTACACGAACTTGGAGAAAAGAAATCTTGTCCTTATATGCAAGCAGGAGCAGGTTATGGTGGATTCTTGGCACGTCCTGTAGCTGCTTACCAAATGTATGTTGTAGCAAAAGAAGGTAAAGTAATGGAAGCATTGGAAGCAATGATGCTTGAAAACAGAAGATTGCAACAACATGGATTCCTACAAACAGAATTAGACAGAGCAAAAGAATCATTGCTTGAACAATATGCAAGAGCTGCTAAAGAAGA
>JAGBSA010000239.1 GCA_017632095.1 Bacteroidales bacterium
TATAAGGTCTTTTCCGCTTATCAGACCTTCGCTTGGGTGCAATCCAACCCTCAAAATCGTTATGCCTGCTTTTTGAAAGATTTTATAAATTTCTGCACTCCATTCTACTGCTTGCGGAATGGTTAATGGAGTATAGGCATTTTGATTATACAACTCTGCCAATTTGGTGTTTGGAATGACGAGTGTGGGATATATTCTTGTGTTATCGGCTCCAAGTTCAACGATTTTATTGGCTGTTTGCTTGGAGCGTTCCATTGTATCCAAGGGTAAACCTATCATCATTTGAAGTCCGAGCGAGAAGCCGTGCTTTTTAATCAACTCTGATGCCTTCTCGACATCTCTAACACTGTGTCCGCGTTCGCAATACTGCAATACTTCATCGCAAAGCGACTGTGCTCCCAACTCTATCGTCTTTACATTGTATTGTTTCAACATCTGCAGAATCTCTTCATTGATGTAATCGGGACGTGTTGAAAGTCTGATGCCGTCTATCAAGCCTTGTTCTATGTAAGGTTGCACAGTGGCAAGGTATTCTCTTTGTTGAGCAATTTCTATTCCTGTAAAACTGCCTCCGAAAAAAGCCAACTCAACTTCGCATGGACGTTTGAACGTAGCCAAATGCTGCTCTATTATGTCTTTTACTTCTTCGGTTGTAACAGGTTCCAATTGCCCGGAGATATGTCTTTGATTGCAATAAATACAACGATTAGGACAAGCAAGCTCCGGAATAAATACAGGAATGTTATAATGCTTCATTATGATGTATTACAGAAAAAATGAATCAAAACAAGAAAAGGGTGTATCGTTTCTTTGTGTTACGATACACCCTTATTTATTTGCTATTGTTATTTCTTGATTTTCTTTGCTTTCCCTTTTTGAAGTATTTCTTTGTCTTCGTCAAAGTAACCGTAGCCATAGCCATAACCGTAACCTTTTCCGTAACCATAGCCGCCGTAACCGTAGCCATAACCATATCGACTGCCATAACGGCTACCGTAACCGTACTTTTGCATTGCGTTTTCTATGCCGTTGATAACGAAGTTTACTTTTACATTACTTCTTTCTACCATCTCTGCCAACGAAATCTTCAATACGCCTTTGTCAGTTTGGCCACTTCTAACCACAAATATGTTCATATCTGATTCTTTTGCTAGACATTGGGCATCCGCAATCAATGAAACAGGAGGTGTATCAAGAATGATATAGTCGTATTGTTTACGCAATTGCTTTATCAAATCTCTGTTTTTATCAGAGTCAACCAGCTCTGAAGGATTAGGCGGAACAGGTCCTGATACCAAAACATCTAAGTTATCAAATTCTGTATGTTGAATTATCTCTTCGTAAGAGTTACGTCCTATCAAATAAGACGTGATTCCCTTTGTGCCATCAACATGAAAGACTTTGTGCAATTTTGGTTTTCTCAAATCGTATCCTACTAATATAGTCTTCTTTCCACTCAAAGAGAAGACTGAAGCAAGGTTCATCGAGAACAAACTCTTTCCATCATTAGGCAATGACGAAGTAACAAGGATTACTTGACCTTCTGTTGCATTTTCATCATGCAAGATGTACTTAATATTTGTCCTTATTGAACGAAAGGCTTCGGTAATTTGAGACTTAGGTTTGTCCAAAACAATCATCTTATTATACTCATCTGGTATTTGCGGAATGTAGCCTAAGATTGGTGCATTGGAGATTTTTTCTAAGTCATCTTTCCCATTGATTGTATTATTCGTTATGTAACGTATGAAAATATATCCTCCCGGAACAATCAATCCTATCAATAATGCTATTAAATAATTAGAGCTTGTTCTAGGATAAATCTTTACTGCATGTTGTGCTTTATCTACAACCTTGTGATCTGGTAAAGCTGCGTTCTTTGCAATTTCCGCCTCTGCTCTTTTTTGATATAAGAAACTATAAATTACATCATTGAACTTAAATTGTCTCTCTATGTTAATCATGTTACGCTGAGTTGTAGGCAATTTATCTATCTCTACTTGCAATAGATTTTGTTGTCTTCTCAACTCTTTTTGAGTAATCTCAGAGTGTTTCTTGATTGTACGCAAGCTTTCTTGGATTTGCTTTCTTGTAGTTTCTATTTGCAAAGATAATTCCTTCATCTTTGGACTCTTAGGTGTAAGAGTTGTTGAAAGTCTTTGACGTTCCAAAACCAGTGTAGTAAGAGTACTTACCAAGTTATTCAAAATTGGATCCTGTATTCCCATAGTTGTAGGAACAGCAACACCTTCTTCTAAGTCCGCTTTGTTGATATATTCTTCTAAAGCATCGTAATACGCGTTCTGAGTGTAAGCCTCAGCTCTTTTTACTTCCAATTCATTTGTTCGTTGATAAATATACTGAGCATCATTCGTTAATGACAAGGTATTATTGACCTTTTGGAATGCCTCTTTTCTGCTTTCGACAAGTGAAAGTGAATCTGCAATATTTTCAATCTGTGAATTAACAAAATTTATCGTTGCTACGTGTAAGTAATTCTTTTCTTCAAATGTTTGATCTATGTATATCTTACATAACATATTCACGAAATCTTCTGCTTTTTTCTTGTTTTCGTGTACATATTTGATAGATATAATTGAGCTTTCCTTTTTTAGAAGTTCTATATTCGTTGCACGGAATTGATTAGCCACTGCATCAAGATCGTTAATCACAAAGGCATAATCCATTTTCGAGTAGTTTGAATTCCATTTCTCAGGGTCTTTCAAATCTATCTTGAATTTCATACCGTCTTTCTCGAACCACTCGCCATATTTCAATGTAATCTCTCTTTCTGGTATGTTTATATTTTCACCAACTACCACATGATCCTCTGCATAATCGTAAATAGGAACATTGTTTTTTGCTTTGTAAGATATGACGCAAGAATTGTTATTCTTCAATTTTACATCTATGACAACACCTATTGCTTGTGTTTTATACAAATCAAGTGTTACCTCAAATGGAGAGGCTTTATAAATGTCTGCATTCTTGAAATTAACCTTTTGATAATAATTTGTATAGAATCCAAGTGCTTTTACGGTTCTTTTAACCATAGCTAAAGATTGAATAGTTCCTATTTCATTTTGAAAATTCACCATTCCTCTTCCTCCCATAAAAGAACCTGCCATATCCATTGAGTTTAAGATTTCATTGTTACTCTTAATCAACAGAGTGGCTTTTGCTTCGTATTGAGGCGTTGAGTATTTCGTAATAATAAAAGCACCAATAAATGCTACTATAATAGAAATCACAAACCAATGACATTTGGAAAGCATTTTATACAATATTTCCGCAATGTTAATATTCGAAGATTCGTTGATTCCTTCCTTATTTTGAATGTTATTTTCCACGGTATTAAATTTACTTGTTATTTAATGAAAGAACTAATGTAACGAGTGAGATTACTGATGCAATAATTGACAAAGAACTTGTTATTGTTCCCAAAGGTGCATTCAGTGTTGAAAGAGACTTAGTGCTCTTGTTAGGTTCTACATATACCAAATCACCTGGCTGCAAGTAGAATCGCTTGTCTTGTAATATGCTTGCATCACTCAAATCCAAAGTATAGATTATATCTTCTTTTGAAGTTTTTCTCACAATCTTCACTTTGTGTCTGTTACCATAATAAGTCAAATCACCAGCTTCTGCAATCACATCAAAAATATTAACACTTGGTTGATAGAAAGTATATGTTCCCGGACGTGATACTTCACCCAAAACAGAGACTTTATAATTAACCATCTTGCATGACACGATTGCACCTTGTACAAACTCTTCTGCCTTTTCTTTTATTTTCTTTTCGGCTTGCTCAACGGTAAGACCCTTCACGTAAACTTTGCCTATAAGTGGTAAAGCGACATCTCCATTCTTATCAACAACAAAACCGTTCAGGTAAAGCCCATTATCGGTGATCATATTGTTGTTTGACGCTGTCGAATTGAACAATGAGTTTGCTTCGTTGCCGACTGTAGATGTTATTTGTATGTATAACATATCTTGTTCAGCCAAAATATAATCCGGAGAGTAATTATGCTCATTCTCAGCATAGTTATACATTATTTCTCCCTTATCATTCTCCTCTCCTTGCAGGTAAATCAAGTTCTTTTGCGAAGTACAAGAACTAAGGAACAAAAGAACTGCCACAAGCAAAGAAGGCATTTTCAAATTCTTATTCATAATACACATTCTTTATATATTGCAAAATTAAAGTCTTTTTCTGATTTTTACAAAATATTTTCAAGTTTTATTTTACTAAAAACAAATATTATTTTTTTTAATTCAAGTATTATCGTAGCGAATTCAAGTATTATTTTTACTTAACGCTCTCTCCAAACAATGTAGCTGAA
>JAGBSA010000240.1 GCA_017632095.1 Bacteroidales bacterium
AATCTTTATTTCATTTTATCGAAATGAAGAATAAATCGATTGTTTCTTTATTCATAATACTTGTAGCTTTGGTACATTGTGCCAAAGCTCAGTTTGTATTTGGGGATACGCAAAGTGAGCAAAATGATAGTTTGATTCAAGCTAAACGATTATCATTTAAGATTCGTAATTCCAATTTTTTTGTTGATAATGAATACAAAGGAGAAAAGACATTCGGCTATACATTGCCCGGATTTCGCCTGACACCGACATTGTTCTATGAAATAGGGGA
Source organism: Bacteroidales bacterium (assembly GCA_017632095.1). GTDB lineage: Bacteria > Bacteroidota > Bacteroidia > Bacteroidales > P3 > Onthomorpha. The sequence continues at coordinate 272 of JAGBSA010000240.1, forward strand.
TAAAATTTCAATAGAGGGCGGTGCTTCTATGTTGAATTATCATGGTGCAAACAAATACCCTTGTGTCATCTATTCGAATCTACCAACTTGGTTGAGCTATCAATATCTTGAAGGCATACATATAGTTCCGTTTTTCAAAATCAATTGGAATATAACAAGGGATTGGCAACTTACATTAGGGAATGTGGATAATGAGAACTCACATCTTTTACCCGAACCTTTGTATAATGTAGAACATACCTTTTCTTCCGACCCCGAATGTGGTGTTCAAATGAGATTGAACAAACCATATCATAAAATGGATCTTTGGTTGAATTGGTTTAGTTTTGTATTTGCCCATGATATTCATCAAGAGGCATTCACGTTAGGGTATAATTCTCAAACCAATATTGATATTAAAAAGGATGAATTTCGATTTGTCGTTCCAATTTCTTTTTTGGCTCAACACCTTGGCGGAGAGAATTTGAGTGGTTCGTTTTCTGTTCAATCATGGGTTAATTTCGCAGCAGGGCTTAAAGGAGAAATGAAGATAGGAGGGGTAAAGACGGCCGTAGGATTTGATTATCTTTACTACAAACAGCTGACTTCCGGAAATTTTATGCCATTTGAGCAAGGTAAGGCTTATTATCCGTATATGGAATTAGTCTATAAGGACTTAAAAATCAAATTTGCATATTATGATAGCGAAGATTTTGTGAGTCTTTTGGGGAGTCCTCATTTTTGTAACTACTCAACCAATACTCCAGATCTTGTATTCGATAGAGCAAATCAATATTATATCAGAGCAACATACAGATATAAAATAATTAAAGGCTGTGATTTCGATGCCTATTTTCAAATGTTCAAACAGAATCGAATAACCGGAGATCGCCCAGGCTTTCCTAAGATGGAGAGAGATGGATTCGTTTCATTCTCTTTTGGAGTCCTTTTGAACTTGAATCATTCTATTTTATTAAAACAATTTAAGCATTAAAATAAAACGCCGTTTCAAATTGCTGAAACGGCGTTTTGGTTTATTCAATCTTGATTTTAATTCACTGAATCTTCGTTTTATTTATCGGTATTTAAACGATAGAACATGAATCCCAAGAAAATGCGGGGGCCATGTGCAAAATCATCTTGTGGATTGTTGAGGTTGATAAGGTAATCCGCCTTAAGGGTAAGTCTTATCTTGGAGTTGAGGGCATATTCCACACCTACAAAAGGAGCAATTGCCAAAAAAGAATATTCTCTGAAAGAAGCATTGTTCTCAACTATGTAATCATCTGCGTATTTCTCGCTAAGGGTGAGATTTTTCGTGTTTCCGCCTCCAACCAAAAGCCCTGCAAATGGAGCGAATCTTTTGAATTGCCAAATACAATCAACCAACAATCCGCCCCAACTTGTAGATGCATAACTGCCGTTTGAATTGTATCTGATGTCTGAAACATATCCTTCACCGCCAAATCGTAAATGTTTGCCGAAATGAAGTCTTGCCGCTCCTCCTATGCCGAAAGGAAAACCCTTTATCTGGTTTTGCGAGATTGAATGATTATTTGCGTTTGTCAATTCAAACGTTCCGCTTTGAAAATAACCACTATGTATCATCATTCCGCCTGAAAATCCGCTGTAGTTAAGCTTTCCCTGAGACATTGCAAAACCCGAACTCAATATTACGAAGGATAATACCATCAAAATCTTTTTCATAGCTTGATAGTTTTCGTTTTTGTTTATTTCTTTCGACGACTTGTTGTCTTCTTTTCAACAACAGGCTGATTGATGATTTGTTCAACAATCTTATCATCTAATTCCTCTGATTTGTTTTCCTTAGGAATTTTGTAATTTTTGCCGTTATATTTAATGTAAACTCCATATCGTCCTTCCAATAACTCGGCTCCGCAAGCGAATGTCTTGATTGCTTCTTGTTTTTTAGTCTCTCCGCTGACTATAGCAATGGCTTGCTCTGCTGTTATCTCGCCTGCATTTACTCCTCTTGGGATTCGGAAGTTGTTTTCGTCATATTTGATGTACATTCCGTAGCGTCCGTATGCCAAAGTGATGTCTTTGCCATCTTTTGTGGCAAGTACTTTCCCTACAAGCTCGGTTTGTTTGTCTTTTTTCTCGATTACCTCCACACATTCTTCGAAGCTGACTTCCATCGGGTCGATTCCTTTTGGTAGAGTATAATTCTTGGCGTTGTAACTGATATATGCACCAAATCTTCCGTTGTTTGCAACTATTTCATGCTCGTTTAATATTCCTACAACGCGAGGAAGACGGAATAAATCCAAAGCCTCTTCAAGTGTTATGGTATTTATGGATTGTGTCTTTTTCAATGATGCGAATCGAGGCTTTTCTTCGTCGGATATTTCGCCAATTTGTATCATTGCTCCAAAACGTCCTATTTTTGCATAGACGTTTTTGCCACTTGCGTTGTCGATTCCAAGCAGTCTTTCACCACTTTCTTTTTTGCTTTCTTTGGTTGCTTCAACTTCTTTGTGGAATGGAGTGTAGAACTCTTTCATCATGTCCTGCCAACTCTCATCTCCCTGAGCTATTTTGTCGAACTGCTTTTCCACTTGTGCAGTAAAATTGTAGTCGATTATGTCTGTGAAATGCTCAACCAAAAAGTTGTTTACGATAGTGCCTATATCGGTTGGGTGAAGTTTGCCTTTCTCGCTACCAAAGTTCTCTTGCTCTTGGTGTTCGTTGATGTTGCCGTTTTCCAAGAACAATACAACGATTTCTCTCTGTTGAGCAGGATTGTCTTGTTTGTTTACGTATTCTCGCTTTTGGATTGTAGTTATGGTAGGAGCGTAAGTTGATGGTCTGCCTATGCCTAAGTCTTCGAGCTTTTTAACAAGCATTGCCTCGTTATAACGTGCCGGTGGAGAGGAATGGCTTTCTTGTGCTTTGGAATAAAGATGCTCTAAAACCTCCCCTTGATTTACTCTCGGTAATATTGAAGTTGATTCCTTTTCTTCGGTAGAGTCTTCTTCTCTATTAGGAGCATAGACTTTCATAAAGCCATCAAACAATACTACTTCGCCGTTTGCTATATGTTTTTCCTCACGATTCGAAATTGCTATGGTGATATTGGTTTTCTCTAATTTTGCATCTGCCATTTGAGAAGCCAATGTACGTTTGCGAATCAAGTCATACAATCTTTGGGCAGAAGGTTCGGCAATGATTTCTTTACGAGATAAATCAGTAGGACGTATAGCCTCGTGAGCCTCTTGAGCTCCTTTTATCTTGTTTGAAAATTTCCTTATCTTGAGATATTCTTTCCCGTATTCGGATTCAATAACCTCTTTAGCTTGTGCAAGAGCTAAATCGCTCAAATTAACAGAGTCTGTTCTCATATAAGTAATATACCCTTCTTCATAAAGATTCTGAGCAACGGACATTGTTCTTGAAACAGACATTCCAAGTCTCTTTGATGCTTCTTGTTGAAGAGTTGAAGTCGTAAAGGGAGCCGATGGTGATGTCTTGCTTGGTTTTGTTTCTATTGCTTCAACTGAGAAAATAGCTTCTTTGCAATCGTTTAAGAATTTTAAGGTTTCTTCTTTTGTTTCGAACTTTTGGTCCAATGTGGTAAAGATATGCTTTCCTTCATTGGTATGAAATGCTGCCTTTACCTTATATAATGTATGTTGTTTGAAGTTCTGAATCTCTGTTTCCTTTTATACAATCAATCGAACGGCAACACTCTGAACTCTACCTGCAGAAAGAGCCGGTTTAACCTTCTTCCAAAGCACAGGAGATATCTCATAGCCTACAATTCTGTCAAGAACTCGTCTTGCTTGTTGGGCATTCACTAAGTTGATGTCAATGTCTCTTGGATTCTCGACAGCATTCAATATAGCGTTCTTTGTAATTTCGTTGAAGACTATTCGTTTTGTCTTCTCTGGTTCAAGTCCGAGTGTTTCTTTTAGGTGCCATGCGATAGCCTCTCCCTCACGGTCTTCATCGGAAGCCAACCAGACTGCATCGACCTTCTTTGCAAGCTTTGACAACTCCTCTACCACCTTCTTCTTCTCGGCTGACACCTCGTAGCAAGGGGCGAAGTTCTTCTCGATATCCACACCCAAGCCCTTCT
>JAGBSA010000241.1 GCA_017632095.1 Bacteroidales bacterium
ATTATAAGGACGCTTACGAGCCTTGGACACAAGTTGTGAAACACTGTCCGAAGTATCACGTCAACACATTCATCAGAGGTGGAAATATCTTGAGGTATATGATTGCCGGAGCAGCAACACCAGCAGATAGAGATAAGTATGTAGATGAATATCTAGCACTTCAAGATGTCAGAACACAAGCTTTCGGAGAAGAATACAACAACTTGGCGATGAAAGCTAAAATTTTGGTAGAGTTCCGTCCAAATGAAAAAGAACAGATCTACAACTTATACAAAGAAGCAGCAACAAAAGGAGGAGTAAAGTTAGATGCACAATACTGCCCTTTGTATGTAGAGGCAACAATAAACTACTTGCATTCAATAAAAGCAAATTCAGAACAAATGTCTATTTTGTTTGACGCATACGATTATGCATCTGAAACATTGGAGACAATCGTTAAACAAAACAAAGCAGCATTGGCAGAGGCTCAAGCAGCAGGAGTTGCAAAAGCAATAAAGAAAGCAGAAACAGAATTGAGCAATTCAATGAGCTATCTTGCACTTACAGAGCAAATGATTGAACCATTCGCATCTTGTGATAAGATTATACCAATTTACGAGCCTAAATTCAATGCAAACCCTAATGACATTGAGTTGTTGAAGAAAATAACAACAAACTTAGACAGAAAAAACTGTACCAAGTCTGACTTATTCTTCTCTGCCACTGAAAACCTTCATAAGTTGGAACCAACAGCAAAATCTGCTTATATGATGGGTAAAATGCTTATGGACAAAGAACAATACAAAGAAGCAGCAGTTTATTTGGAAGAAGCAGTGAAAACATTTGATGATAACGACTCAAAAGCAAAAGCATCTTACTTATTGGCAACAGCATTGATGAACTCAGGTCAGTATTCAGCAGCAAGAACAGCCGCATATCAAGTAGCTGATTTCGACAAAACTTTAGAAGGAAAAGCAGTATTGTTGGTTGCGTCAATGTATTTGAAGAGTGCTGTTTCTTGTGCTTCACACGAAGGTAAGATTCGTGGAGCTGCATGGGTAGCTTACGATGAGGCTGCAAGAGCAAAGTCAATTGACCCAAGCATAGAGGCAGAAGCACAAAAGGTAATGAACTCTGCACGCTCTCAATGGCCATCAAAAGAAGACATGTTCTTTAACTCAATCAATCCAGGCTCATCATTCTCAGTTGGTTGCTGGATAGGAAGAGGCACAACAGCAAGATCAAGATAATAAAGTGATTTTACATAAAATCAAAACGAAGATAAAGCAAGTGTATTTGCCATTAGCAAGTACGCTTGCTTTATCTTTTTCTATTTTCTCTTGCTCAGAGAAAGAAACAATGGTGGTAGAACAAGAACAGAAACAATATCCACTACAGGTAATCAAAGATGCACAACTGCTAAGAAGTCTAAATGGCGGAGTAGATATTGAAGTGAAAACACCATTGATAGAAATGTATTCGGGAGATAGTGCAAGAATGATTTCACCCAAAGGGATAGAAGTCCTCTTTCTAAACCCCGACCTGACAAGCAAAGCATACCTTACAGCCGATTACGCAATCAATTACAACAACACCAACCTTTATTACGTCAAAGATAATGTTGTGATAATCGATTACAAAGAACAAGACACCTTTTATTGCCAAGACCTATATTGGATAAAAGATTCAGCTCTACTAAGAACTGATTTGCCAATCAGACGTCAATCCTCAGCTGGCACAGACTACGGAGACGGCTTGCGAGCAACCGAATACTTCGATAGTGTCAAGATAAAAAATCCACACGGCAGTCAATTATTCGAAGAAAACGACTAATCCACTCAGTTGTTCAATCGATAAAACCTCTTGCGTATTTAATCAAAATCCTTTAATCGAGGATTTGCGTTTCCTTATACAAAAAAACGCTCTCACAAAACTTTAATTCACTGCGTTAATTCTTGGTTTCAGAAAATTAAAATCAAGATTCGAGATGTTAAAACGAAGAAATTTATCTAATAGATTGCACTGTCATATAATCAATGTGAAATATTGAGTCTTTGTCTGAATAGAGGCGAATTTTATTATTGCCCTTTTTGAGTTTGTGTTTTAGAGTTACAACATTACTATTCCCATTTGGATTAAGCAAAACAGGCTTATAGTCATTTATAACTATGTTTATGGGTTCTGCCTTTCCGAAAAAGATTATCGTGATTTCATATTCCCCGCCTTCATTGCTATAAACGTTTCTCCATTGTAAGTCATTATTGGAATTATATCCCAAATTCTTTACCACCGCTCCGCAAGATGCACCTTCAACTTCTTCATATATTGCAGTCTTTGCAGTTAAGGGATTATCCAATTCTTGATATGCACTAAGCCATGCCGTTTCTGCTTCATATATTCTGCGTTCCATTCGCTTGTCTGCACAAAGCAAGTAAATCCTTGTGCCATGTGCTGGAATATTTACTGAAATGCTTTCCTTGAAACTTCCAATATCTTTGCGTTCAAAAACATCTCTTGCCTTAATTTGCCCTAATAAATCAAGCGATTCAAAGTTTATCGTAATAGATTGTGCATTCTCACTTGGGTTATAAACAGCCACCGCTCTCTTATTGCCATATAGTTTTTCGACATCTTTAACCAATATATAGCAATCCTCTTTTCTTTCTACAACATAGGCTTGCAATCCGAGTAAATCTTGATTTAAGGCTATCAATTCTTCGTTTTGCAAAAGTGAAACGGCGTCCTGATTTATTGAATCAAGCTTGCAGCCGATCAAAAGCGGAGAAGACATAATGCACCACATACCAAAATGAGTCTTATCTTCCTCTTTGCTCAATCCTCTGCCGACTTCAAGCATATCCATGTCGTTATAGTGTCCGTAAGTTGTGTATGCAGAAAGATAAAGGCTTTGATGGATAATGCTTTTTATAGATTCCCAACCCAAATATATGTCTTCGGTAGTTCGCCATGAGTCTGCAATCTGCGTAACCCAAGTTCCGGGGAAAGCCCATCGGCATACGTTCCAAGAAACTTGCTTTTTCCCTACTTCTTTTATGCGATTAGCAATTTCAGTATAGCGTTCCTCTTCATTAAGGTCAAGTCTGTCGATATTGTTTCTTGCATCTGCTCCACAGTAATCAACTTTCAGAAAATCAAAGTCAAGTTCATCAAAAAACAAACTTAAATCCTCGGCATCATGTCCATAAAGTCCAACTCCAATTCCTATTGTGTCTTTTGGATTTCCCCAATATGAAGCACAAGTATTTGCTCCTGCATCTGTGTAAATACCAGCTTTCAATCCCAAAGAATGAATATAATCTACCAAATCTTTCAATCCATTTGGGAATCTCGTAGGGTGAATTAGGAGTTTGCCGTTTTTATCTCTTCCACCAAAGTATCCGTCATCTATATTTATGTATTTATATCCTTTTTGGGCAAATCCATGTCTTAACATCGCATTTGCTTGCGATTTTATCAAAGAATCGTTGATTTCAACTCCGAAAGTATTCCAAGAACTCCACCCCATAAGAGGAGGTTGTTGAGCCTTAGCGTTTACAAACATAAAAAGACCGACAATAAATATTGCAAATAGTTTTTTCATATCAAAACACTTAGTTTTAAGTGCAAAAATACGAAATCACTTACTTTTTTCCAAAAATAACACAACAAGCATTTAGTTTTTGCGTATAGTATATTGAATAAACTCTTTTGTAATATTAGAATTATGATAAGAAAATATCTTTTAGTATTATTGCTATTCTTAGGATTCGTATCTTGTCAATCGACATCAAAGGTAATAAAGACAAAAACGCCTGAGCGTCCTAAGGGACAAACTCACGTTGTTGGCTTAACCACTCCACAGTTAGATACTGTCAGCATTGGAATCATCGGTCTTGGAATGCGAGGCATAAGTGCAGTTGAGCGTTTTATTCATATTCCTGGGGTAGAAATCAAAGCCCTTTGCGACATTCGCCCAGAGCTAACCGAGAGAGCGGAAAAGGTATTGCTAAATGCAGGGAAAGAAAAGCCTACATTGTATCACGGAGGTGAGCATTTATGGAAAAAGGTTTGCGAAAGAGAAGACATTGATTTGATTTATGTGGTAACGGATTGGAAGAATCACGCAAACATAGGGGTTTATGCAATGGAGCATGGCAAACATGTAGCGATTGAAGTGCCAGCCGCAATGAATTTAGATGAGATTTGGAACTTGATAAACACAAGTGAAAGAACACGAAAACATTGCATACAGTTAGAGAATTGTATATATGACTACTTCGAAATGACCACTTTGAACATGGCTCAACAAGGTTTGTTCGGAGAGATTCTTCACACTGAGGGTGCTTATATTCATTATCTGGAAGAGTTTTGGACATATTACTACGATAATTGGAGATTAGACTACAACAATGAACACAGAGGCGATGTTTATCCAACGCATGGAATAGGGCCAATCTGCCAATTGTTGAACATTCATCGCGGAGATAGAATGAAAACATTGGTATCTATGGACACTAAATCTGTGAACGGAAAGGCTTTTGCAAAGAAAATCGGTGTTAAAAACAAGGATATAGATTTCCAAAACGGCGACCACACACTTACTCTCATTCAAACAGAAAACGGAAAGACTATGCACATTCAACATAATGTGATGACACCACGTCCATACAGCAGAATGTATCAAGCAACTGGCACAGAAGGATTTGCAAGCAAATATCCAATCGAGCAATATTGCTTTCAGCCAAAGAACATTGATGCAAATATAGTTCCAAATCACGAAGACCTCAATGTGCATCGTGCAGTTAGCAACGAGAGAAAGGCAAAACTGATGAAGGAATACAAACACCCTATTCATAAAGAATTGGAAGCAATTGCTCAACAAGTGGGTGG
>JAGBSA010000242.1 GCA_017632095.1 Bacteroidales bacterium
ACGATTCTTTGGCAGTGAATGTGATTGTCAATAATGTGAAAGGAGGAATAAACTCTTGCGATATTGCTTTTGATGAAGACTTATCACGTTTTAATGCGGATTATCTGCGATTGACTCAAACGGTGGCAAAGTCTTGTGAAAGCGTTTTTTTGGAAGATTATATGATTATAGGAACTTCGGCTGTTGTTGCAACAGAATTGGATGCTATTGTCAATCAATACACCGATAAATTCTCAAATCCTATGCTTATGTGGGGAAAATATCGTAAGCATTTCTTCAAAACCTTATTGCCAATCTCCTTTCAATTTCATCATGTGCAGATGGACGGAGGGCAGGGTGCCAGATTTTTTGAGCTATTGCAAAAAGAAATAAAGTCTTTATAAAGGGAAAAAACGATAATACATTATCCTGAATTAACAACATCAAGTTTTAGAAAAACAACTCTTTGTTTCAGAAAATTGTTTCTTGATTTCGCGATATTCTTTCTTGAATTCAGAAAATTAAAACAAAGAGTTGTTTTTCTTTTATTTTTTTTCGTTGCTTCTTTCTGAAAAGTTAAAATTTTGTATTTTTGTGGGAAATTTCTAACTTTTCGAACTTATGCAACAGAAAGAAGAAAAATATATCTTTGGCGTAGTAAAGGTCGGAGATAAGGGGCAGATAGTAATTCCAAAAGAAGCAAGAAAGGTTTATAACATTAAACCGGGTGATGCACTCCTACTTCTTGGAGACAAAAATGGAATGGCATTGGTGAAAACCGAGATATTCCAAAGTGCAATCGATGAGATAATGGAAGGAGGGGCAAAATGAGAAAACATTGGTTAGATAATCTACGTTGGGTTATCGTGCTTTTGGTTTTGTTTTACCACGTTATATACTTCTATAATAATAAAGGAGTATTCGGAGGCATTGGAGGATTTGGCGGGAATCAATATCAAGATATCGTAATGTATGTTTTATATCCTTGGTTTATGATGTTAATGTTTTTAATTGCAGGAATAAGTTCGCGATATAGTTTAGAAAAGATTTCTTCTAAACAATTCCTTGCTTCAAGAACAAGAAAACTATTAGTACCTGCAACATTAGGCTTGTTAGTTCTTCAATGGATTACGGGGTATTTTAATACTATAGCTGCAGAACAAGCAATGGGAGGTCCGCTTTTCTCGGAAGAAATGCCTGTATTGATAAAATATTTCATTTACTCTATCTCGGGTATTGGCCCTCTTTGGTTTATACAAGACCTTTGGCTGTTTTCTATCATTCTTATCTTGATTGGCAAGATTGATAAAAAGGATAGACTATGGCAAATGTGCGAAAAAATCAAATTTATTCCTATTATACTTTTAGGACTTTTGCTTTACGCAGGCTCATTTACGCTTATTCAAAATCCAAGAGCAGAATCCTTTGACGGACTTTTGAATCTATATAAGCCGCTCAACTATTTAATACCTTTCTTAATGGGATATTTTGTTTTCTCTCACGACAAGGTGCAAGAGATTTTAGGGAAATATGCTTTGTATTTAATATCCATTGCCCTTATTGCTGGAACAATTCTTACGATAAGAACATTTGGACAAGACAACACCTCTCCTCAATACTTGCAAAGCCCAATGAATATTGCCTATACTTGGTTTATGATGTTGGGACTCTTAGGAGTGTTTCAGCGTTACTTTAATCACACAAATTGTTTCGCAACTTACATGACTAAATCAAGCTATGGATTATACATCGTTCACTATGTGGTGATAGCAAGTTTTGGATATATGTTGAAAATACATACAACGCTACCTGTGTTTGCTATTTATGCAATACTGACAATAGCAGTGTTTGTCTTGTCTTTGCTTTTGAACGAAATATTAAGGCGTATTCCGATAGTGCGTTGGTGTGTCTTAGGACGATAATCAACTATCGTTTTCCAAAAAGGGTTTTACGGTATCTTGCAGGCTTGATAAATGATGCCTCAGTACACCTTTCTGCCCAATATTCCGAAAGTGTGTAACGTTCGTAAGGTCTGCGATGGGGGTTAAAGCCGTGATGGTGATGTCTGTTATGCGAATGTTTGGAAATATCTTCTTGTTCAACGACTTCTATATCTTGATTTTGTTCTTGCGATTCTTCTGTTTGCTCATCGTTTAAGGCTATTTGTTCTGAGTTGTTGCCAAGTGTATCATAATGAGATAAGTCTTGAAGGTTGTATCTCTCTATCAAGTCGGTAAGCAATTGAGGATATTTCGGATTAGTTGCATAACCTGCTTGTTTCAATCCTTCTGCCCAACCCTTGTAGTCGGTGATTTCCAATTCGAACAGGTCGGCATAACGTTTCTTTTTCAAAAATAGAGAATGGTCTTTGAAGGATTCCTCAACCGATGGATAGACTCTAAAACAATCATTCTTTTTATCATCGTCTTTATAGAACTTTTCGCCTTCCCAATTATGACATTTGATTCCAAAGTGATTGTTCGCCTCTCTTGCCAGTAGGCTTGTTCCGCTTGCAGATTCCAAGATTCCTTGTGCCAAAGTTATGCAAGCAGGAATCTTATATTCTTTTTCGTGTTGCAAAGCTAAGTTTTTGTACTTCATTATGTAATCCACAGCCTTTGGGTCTTGTTGTGCAAGTACACCAAAGTTAATAAATGTAAGGACTATTCCGCTAAAAATAAAACAAAACCTTTTAAGCATTCTTTTCTTTTTTTTATATATTTGCAGTTGCAAAGGTAATATTTTTTTGGTTAGTCTTTGTTTTGAGAGTAATTAAACTTTGAACTATATTTGCTGTCAAATATTAAAATTTATTAAAACTTTGATATTATGAAACGTTTTAGAAAAATCTTATTAAGCTTAGCCGTTTTATTCACAAGCTTAGCTGTAGTAGAAGAATCTTTTGCACATGATTGCTTCAGATCTCCTTCTTCAAAGAAATCAACTGCAAGAAACATCATCAATAAAACAGCTTATGTTATTGATCAAGCCTATGATGTGGTTCATTTTTACAACTATTGGACTAATACATATCTTTCAAAAGCGGTTTACTATAACGAATACGCTCAAAAGAAGTATCGTAACCGAGCTTACAATAGTGCAATCAACTATTCTCTAAGGGCGAGAGAGTATGCTCTATACGTATTAGACAATTGCGATGACTACTGGGAGTTTTTCTATTACACATATTACGGTTGGAGTCATTTGTATGGATATAATCCTTCTTTCGCTTATGCTCACGGATACAGAAATGGCTATTATGATGGTTACTATGCGGCTTACTGTCACAGACATCATCACGATTATAGACACGATCCTCACTACAGACCAAACGGTCGCTACCACGAATACAACCATGGTCATCATACAAAGGGAGGTGCAGTAATCGGACGCGGAAACACAGGTACTATAACCACCAACAACAATGGCGGAACAGTAACTCGTCCAGGTTTTGTGCCATCAAAAAGTGTTGAATCAGGAAACTATAAGAACTTAAACTTGGCAGAGTACTTCTCAGACGAGGAAGTATCAATGTTGAAAGATATTCCAAACGAAACAAACTTGGAAACAGATTTCAAAAAAGAGAATCCTAATGTAACATTCAACGACAAGGCTTTATCAACCAACAAAGCTATAATGGAAAGAAACAAAGCCAAGTCTGAAGAGTTTGCAAAGGAAACTAAGAATACAAATAAGAGTATCTTAATAGAGAAACCTACAAAAATAACTTCAGGAGCCAAAGAACTAAACAAGGGTAACAACAAGGAAAATTCAAAAGACAAAGAATTTAATCGCGAAACCAAGCCTACAACTACAATAAACAAAGAATTGGATTCAAATAAAGATTCAAACAAACCATTACCTAAACCAGCTAAAAACAGTAATTCAAATGTAACAAATTTTGAAAAAGAAGCTTCTAAAGGCAATTTCTCAAATCCTGAAAAGAAGAATAACAACAACGATAGCAAGGAGTTAAAAGGAGCGATAAACGATGACAAAAAAGCTATTAATAATGGTAGCAAGACTGAAAAGGAAGTTTCAAAACCTGAAAGCAAGCCTGCAAAAAATACAAACGTAGGTAAAAATAAGGAGACAAAGAAAGAAAAATCGTATAATAACAATAAGAGTAAAAATAACAAGTCTTCTAAGTCTTCAAAGTCAGTAAACAGTTCTTCAAAAACAAAAAATAGTTCTTCAAAAACAAAAACCGGCTCTGCAAAACAAACAAAAGCTCCAAGCAGTTCAAGCAAAAGAAGTTCTAAAACTCTTTCAAGATAATTCCAAATATGAAAAAGATATGGTTAATGCTTGTGGCTGTGATTTATTGCAGCCACTTGCAAGCCCAAGAAATCAAAAGAGCCGTAACAGATAATGTTACGGTTTATTTTAATGGTGGGTTGATAGAAAAGCATCTTACAGTCAATTTGAAGAAAGGCGACAACACTCTGATTCTCGAAGGAAATAGTCCTATGCTTTGGGAAAGAAGCGTGCAATTTGAAGCAAATGACGATTTTATGCTTACTGATTTCAATATTGTTTCTGCTTTCAATACCGACTTAAGCTCCTACGAAGAGTCGCTTTCACCCAAAGACAGAATTCAATACAAGAAATTGAACGACACTATTGCACGATTGAAAGATGATTTGAAAGTTGCAAAGGATTATCAGAGTGTTCTAAAAAAGGAATCGGCTACTTTGTCGGCTTTGAAGTTGTTCAGCAATCCTCAAAGTCAAGATTCATTGGCTGAAATCAAAGCTACATTGGACTATTTCCGCTCTAAGATGAGTGAAATCACCAAAGAGGAAATCAAAAACAACAGAAAGATAGAGCAAATCACCAAATCATTAAAAGAACAAGAGCATTTGTTGGCTGTTCTTAAAGAACGCTATTCTTATCTAGACACTCAAACGTCGTTAAGAAAGACTCAGAGCCGCATAATCGCCAACATATATGCTGAAAAAGATATTCCATCTGCACTAATCAAATATTCCTATGTGGTAGGCAATGTTTTCTGGGAACCGTCTTACGATGTGAAAATTTCTTCCGAAAATGACGATGTCCTATTTGTGCTAAAAGCTAGGCTGACAAATAATTCTGCAGAAGATTGGCTTGATGTTAATTTAACCTTTGCAGGAGAGGAGATTGGTAATGAAAGTCAGGTTGGAGTGTTATCTCCAAACAATATCAAGAATCTTGCAAACAATAATTTGCGTTCTAATTCTACTGTGTTAAAATCTAAAAACATAGGTTCGGTTTCTATAACAGAGGAAATGGAAGAGCAAGAAGAGTCGTTTGCTATTGCAGATCGTCTCATATCTAATTATACTGCACAAACAAGTGCTACAAATGGTTTGATGGGACAAGCATATACACTTGGACATAAACATACTATCAAAAGCAATGGCAGTAACAAGACCATAGCTCTGACAACCAATGTAGCGAAGATGAGTTATAGCTATATTATAAAGCCAAAACTTTCTTCCAAGGCTTATTTGCAGGCGATGGTTGCAGATTGGCAAAAGTTGGGACTTACAGATGCTCCGGCATATGTTTATTTTGATAATAAGATGTCGGGAGAAACTCTTCTTGTTCCTTCAGAAACTCAAACCGACACTTTGAGTCTATCGCTTGGAGCAGACAAACGCATCTCTGTAAACAGAAGAGTGAACAAGACAACGCCAAAGAAAACTTCTATGATAGGCAAAGAGGTGGAAACAATCGTAGAGGTGAGTATGCAAATCAAGAATAATAGTTTGAGAGAGGTCGAATTGGATATAGAGGATCAAATTCCGGTGAGCGACGATGTGAACATAAAGATAAAAGCCTTGGATTTGCAAGCTGCGGATTACGATTCTGTAAGTGGTAAACTACAATGGAAAAAACGACTTAAAGCGGGCGAGAGTCTAAACTTGAAAATAAGATACTCAGTTTTATATCCAAAAGATTATGTCTTGAATTTAGATTAAGGTTTTAAGAAAAGGTATAATTATTAAGCCTTAATTAAGTATCTGAAATTAAATAATAAATTAGCGAGGATTCATTTCAGTAATTCGAAATAAGTCCTCGCTTTTGTTTTCTCTTGAATTCGCTATCATTGAAACTTCGTTTTAATTTTTTCTTTTTTGATTTTAAGAAAATGAATCTTCGTTTTAATTTTCTAGATCTTCGTTTCGTTGAACAGAATGGATAAAATATTCGTCTGAACTTTGTGGGTTGAATATTATTTTTTAACTTTGCAGACAAATAATCCCAAGACGGATATAGCAATTAAAGATTAACGTTATGGAAAACTATGTTGTATCAGCCAGAAAGTATCGTCCGAGTGATTTTCGTTCGGTTGTGGGGCAAGGACACATCACTTCGACTTTGCAAAACGCCTTAAGGAGCAATCAACTTGCACAAGCATTTTTGTTTTGCGGTCCAAGAGGTGTTGGGAAGACTACTTGTGCGAGAATATTGGCAAAGACTATCAACTGCACTTCCATAAACGAACAAACGGAAGCTTGTAACGAATGTGAGAGTTGTCGCAGCTTCGATTCAAATGCGTCTTTCAATATAGTGGAACTAGACGCTGCATCGAACAATTCAGTAGAGGATATACGCTCTCTTATAGAGCAGGTGAAGATTCCTCCTCAAAACGGACGCTATAAGGTTTATATCATAGACGAAGTGCATATGCTTTCCACTGCGGCTTTCAATGCGTTTTTGAAAACTTTGGAAGAGCCGCCTGCATACGCAAAATTCATTCTTGCAACGACAGAAAAGCATAAGATTATGCCGACAATCTTGTCTAGGTGCCAGATTTTTGACTTCCATCGCATAAATAACGAAGATATTGCTAACCATTTGGAGTATATTGCAAAGACTGAGAGTGTCGCATATGAGAAAGAGGCTCTTAGAATCATAGCTCAAAAGGCAGATGGGGGATTGCGTGATGCTTTAAGTATGTTTGACCAATTGGTTTCTTTCACAAATGCTAATCTTTCGTACAAAAACATAATTGACAATTTGAATATATTGGATTATGACTACTATTTCAAATTGACAGATTTGCTTTTGGCGAGCGATGTTCCTAATTCCCTTCTGCTATTCGACCAAGTACTTAAGAAGGGTTTTGAAGGTAGTCATTTTATAAGTGGATTGGCTTCTCATTTTCGTAATTTACTTGTATGCAAAAACCCTGCCTCTATATCGTTGTTAGATGTTAGTGAGACGGTTGCTCAAAGGTATAGCTTGCAAGCTCAGAGCGCTCCTCAATTGTTTATCTTGCGTGCCTTGGAATTTGCAAACACTTGTGCGTTGGAGTATAGAGAGAGTTACAATAAGCGTTTGTGCATAGAGCTAGGCTTGATGAAGATGGCGTATATTATGAATAAACTCCAACCAAATCAGCACCCTCCACAGCAAACGCAACAATCACGCCAGTTGAATCAAGGTCCGCTTCAACAAATGCAAGCAACATCTCCAATTACTCAAAACTCGATTCCAAAAGAAGACGACACTAAAAAAAAAATGACGATTTGAATGTAGCGACACCGGCTACTAGAAAGATCAATACAAATATTAAAATCGTATCTCCTTTTGCCATAAATGACTCTGTTGAAGAGGTTAAGGTTTTAGAGAAGAAACATGTCGAACTTGTTGAAGAAAAAAAAGTTGAAGATTTCAAAGCGTTTTGCGATGCTCTAAAACAATTAAGCGAGGAATGCGAAACGGAGAATCCGAATCTTTCTTTCTCGATAAAGACTGCCGAATGTATTAAGTTGAATGATGAATTCATCGTTTTGGAAGTCAATAACAGTATCTCCGAATTTGAATTAGAAAATAATAAACAAAAGATTAAATCGTTTGTAAAAGAGAAGACGGGTATGGATAACTACTTTTTGAAAGTTAGATGCAAACAAAAAGAAAAAGCAGTTAAAATCTATACACCTGAAGATACGTATGCATATTTCAAAAAGAAGACAAATGCTATCGATACTTTGATAAAGTCTTTCGATTGCGATCTTCAGTATTAAGATAATTAAAGACAAAGACATGGGATCAGTACTTATATTTTTGGGAATCTTAGTTTTTTCAGCCCATCTTTTTTCAATGATTTTCAGTAAGAAAAAGATACCTGATGTTTTATTGCTATTGATTATTGGAGTGCTGATTGGACCTGTTTTGAACTTTGTTTCACCGGAAGATTTCGGTAGTGTGGGAGGGGTGTTTACCTCTATAACACTGGTGGTTATTCTTTTTGAAGGAGGAACTGGTATAAGCATTGGGGATTTGCGTGATTCGTGGCGTTCAACCGTCAAACTGACTGCTAGCAGTTTTGTTGCGGCAGCTGTGGTTGTAAGTGCTATCTCTTACTGGTTTGGAAACGATTTGCTAAACAGCATAATTCTTGGAACTATATTGGCAGGTACATCTTCTGCAGTGGTGATTCCTTTGGCTCAACATTTGAAACTATCTTCTCAAACCAAAACTGCACTTATTCTTGAATCGGCTCTGACTGATGTCTTGTGTATTGTGTTTGCTTTTGCTTTCATGGACGCTAAGCTAATGGGCAGTGGGTTAAATGTTGGTAAGGTTGCGGGCAATGTTTTGTCTTCTTTCGTATTGGCAACTTTGTTAGGAGTGATTGGAGCTATCGTTTGGGCAAGTCTATTGCAAAAGATAAGACAATTAAGAAACTCTATGTTCTTAACACCAGCCTATTTGTTTATAATTTATGGCGTTGCAGAAGTGTTGGGATATAGTGGTGCTATCGCATCTCTTGCCTTTGGTATAACGATTGCAAATATGGAATACTTCAACTTTAAGTTCCTTGAAAAATATCAAAAAAATAAGAATCTAAAACTTAATGAGAATGAAAAGTCTTTCATCAGTGAAATCGGCTTTGTCTTGAAAACGTTCTTCTTTGTTTTCATTGGGTTGAGTATTCCTTTCTCCGACTTTAAGTGTATAATGATTGGGGCTATCATCACCTTGGCTTTGGTTGTTACAAGGGTGATTACAACTATCTTTTTCTCGCCTAACAACTCCAATGCTTTTGATAAGAGCGTTATCTCGGTAATGGTGCCAAAGGGATTGGCCGCTGCGGTATTGGCATCGGTGCCTGAGCAGTTGGGAATCCCAGGTGGAGAAACGATAAAGTATATTACATTCTCGGTAGTATTCTTTTCGATATTGCTATGTTCTGTTTTCATACTGCTTGTTGAGAAATACCCTCGCATAAGTATCTTTTTGCAGTTTTTCTTCAAAGCAAAAGTTAAGTCAAAGCGAGTTGTAAAAAATGCCACAGAAGACTCTCTGTCAACAAATTCTAATACAGTTGCAGCGAAAGCGGAAGAAACAGAAATGGAATAAAAAACGGTTTTATCAAAACTTTGTTTTGTCTAAATTAAACTTCGTTTTAGTTTGTTCTTTTCTCGTTTTAGGAGGTTCTTTTCAAGAATAAATTTGTCGCTTTTTATTATTGGCGATTCGACTCAAAAGAATCACCAATTTAAAGCTTAATTTGATGTTAAAAGATTAAGAAAAGCTCTTCGAAAAACATCTTTCTATCCTACAAAAAACAAAATCTGCATTTTGTAACCATAATTTCGTCCTTTTTTATTGTTAAGTTCAAATAAAAGAAGTACCTTTGCAGTCTGAAATGTCGGCAAGACATTCTGCTTAATGTAATAGAATAATAATTAAAAACTTCTGATAATGAGACCAAATTTTGCAAACATTGACTTCAAGTCTTTTGCACCTGCATCAGACTTTGGAGCGTGGGAAAAAGAAGTTGGTAATGCAAAAAATTGGATTACCACTGAACAAATACCTGTTAAGCCTGTTTATGGCAAAGCAGACCTTTTGGGTATGGAACACCTTAACTATGCAGCAGGTATTGCACCTAACTTGCGTGGACCATACTCTACAATGTACGTTATGAGACCTTGGACAGTGCGTCAATATGCAGGTTTCTCAACTGCTGAAGAGTCAAACGCGTTTTATCGTCGCAACATAGCAGCAGGACAAAAAGGATTGTCATGTGCTTTTGACCTTGCTACACATAGAGGATACGATGCAGACCATGAAAGAGTTGTTGGAGACGTTGGTAAAGCTGGTGTAAGTATTTGTTCAATAGAAGATATGAAAATCTTGTTCGATCAAATCCCATTGGACAAGATGTCTGTTTCAATGACAATGAACGGAGCTGTATTGCCAATCTTGGCATTCTACATCATAGCAGCAGAGGAACAAGGAGTGTCTATGGACAAACTTTCTGGTACAATTCAAAACGATATCTTGAAAGAGTTCATGGTAAGAAACACTTACATCTATCCTCCTAAACCTTCAATGAAGATAATCGCAGATATATTCGAATTCACTTCAAAGAACATGCCGAAATTCAACTCAATCTCTATCTCAGGTTACCACATGCAAGAAGCAGGTGCAACATGCGATATCGAGATGGCTTACACTTTGGCAGACGGTTTGGAATACATTAGAGCAGGTATAAATGCCGGAATGAGCGTTGACCAATTCGCTCCACGTTTGTCTTTCTTCTGGGCGATAGGTATGAATCACTTCATGGAGATTGCTAAGATGAGGGCAGCAAGAATGTTGTGGGCTAAATTGATTAAACAATTCAATCCACAAAATCCTAAATCTCTTGCATTGCGTACTCACAGCCAAACATCAGGTTGGTCATTGACAGAACAAGATCCATTCAACAACGTGGGAAGAACTTGTATCGAAGCAATGGGAGCTGCATTGGGACACACTCAATCACTTCACACCAACGCTTTGGACGAAGCTATCGCATTGCCAACAGACTTCTCTGCTCGTATTGCAAGAAATACTCAAATCTATCTTCAAGAAGAAACAGACATTTGCAGAAGCGTTGACCCATGGGCAGGTAGCTACTATGTTGAAAGCCTTACTCATGAAATCGCTCACAGAGCTTGGGGTCACATTCAAGAAGTTGAAAAACTTGGTGGTATGGCTGCAGCTATCGAAAGCGGTATTCCTAAGATGAGAATTGAAGAAGCTTCAGCAAGAAAGCAAGCTAGAATCGACTCTGGCAAAGACACAATCTTGGGTGTTAACAAATACAGATTGGAAAGCGAAGATACAATCGATACATTGGAAATCGACAACACTGCTGTTAGAGAACAACAAATCAAACGTTTGGCTGAGTTGAGAGCAAACAGAAACGAAGCAGACGTTCAATCAGCATTGGAATCACTTTCAAACGTTGCTGCAACAGGAGAAGGAAACTTGTTGGAACACGCTGTTGATTGTGCTAGAAAGAGAGCTTCATTGGGTGAAATCTCTTATGCATTAGAAAAACACTTTGGTAGATATAAAGCAAAAATAAATTTGATTTCAGGCGTGTACAGTGCAGATGCTAAAGACAATGCAAGCTTTAAGAAAGCACAAGAGTTGTGTGAAGAGTTTGCGAAAGTAGAAGGTAGAAGACCTCGTATCATGATTGCCAAGATGGGTCAAGATGGTCACGACAGAGGTGCTAAGGTTGTTGCAACAGGATATGCAGACCTTGGATTCGATGTTGACATGGGACCATTGTTCCAAACACCGGCAGAAAGTGCTAAGCAAGCTGTTGAAAACGACGTTCACATCGTTGGAGTATCTTCTTTGGCTGCAGGACACAAGAGATTGGTTCCTAAAATCATTGAAGAGTTGAAGAAATTAGGAAGAGAAGATATAATGGTAGTAGTAGGTGGTGTTATCCCTCCACAAGACTACGAATACCTATACGAAGCAGGAGCTGCTGCAATCTTCGGACCTGGTTCAATCATCTCTGAAAGTGCAACCAGAATGTTGGAATTGCTTTTGGAAGCAAGAAAGTAAGAAGAAATTAAAACAATAAATACGAAAGCCGATAAGCCATTTGCTTGTCGGCTTTTTTTTTCTTGAAAAATTGGAGCTTCTTTCTTTTTTTTTTACATTTGCAGTCTTATTGTTTACAACAAAAAAAACGAACAAGTATGAAAAGTCTAATTTTATTCGCATC
>JAGBSA010000243.1 GCA_017632095.1 Bacteroidales bacterium
GGAAGATATAACAAAGTCGCCAATATAGTCGGAAATACCATGAAATACCACCCTCACGGCGATGCTTCAATAGCAGGAGCTTTGGTAACAATGGGGCAGAAAGACTTATTGATAGACTGTCAAGGAAACTGGGGAAACATATTAACAGGAGATGGAGCAGCAGCTCCTCGTTACATAGAAGCACGTCTTTCTCCTTTTGCATTGGAAGTTGTATTCAATCCCAAGACTACAACATTCCACCCATCGTATGACGGAAGAAATATGGAGCCTGACACATTGCCGATAAAGTATCCTCTTTTGCTTGCACAAGGAGCAAAAGGTATTGCAGTAGGTTTAGCTTGCGAAATATTCCCTCATAACTTCAATGAACTGATTGACGCATCGATTGCGATATTACGCGGAGAAGATTTTTGCATTTACCCAGATTTTCCTACAGGAGGCTTAATGGAGGTGTCGAAATATAATGATGGTTTACGCGGAGGAAGACTCAGAGTCAGAGCTCGAATAAAGCAAGTGGACCAACGAACAATCTCCATTACAGAAATTCCTTTCGGCACAACGGCTGATAGTTTGATCGACTCAATAATAAAAGCCTGCGACAAGGGTCAGCTAAAGATTAAGAAGATTGACAACAATACCGCAGCAGAAGTTGAAATCAACATATCTATTCCAAATGACACTTCAATAGACCAAACGATAGACGCTCTTTATGCTTTCACAGACTGTGAGCTAAGTCTTTCTCCAAACTCTTGTGTCATCGAAAACGACAAGCCACGCTTTGCATCGGTAAGCGAAATCTTGAAAGCATCTACAGAACATACCGTTGAACTACTTCGAAAAGAACTTGAAATAGCTCTAAATGAACTAAACGAAAAATGGAATTGGATTTCGTTGGAGCGAATCTTCATTCAAGAAGGCGTTTACAAGAAAATGGAAAAATGTACTTCCGATCAAGCAATTGACGATGCAATTATGAAAGGATTGCAACCTTTTGTAAAGAATCTGATTCGAGAAGTTACCATAGAAGATATTCATCGCCTTAGAAAGATTCCTATAGATAGAATCTCAAAATACAATAGCGACAAAGCAGATGATACTTTGATTGCAATAAAAGATGATATAGCCGCAACACAAAAAGATTTGGACAATCTAATCGACTATGCTATTGCCTATTTTGAAAGAATCAAGAAAAAATACGGAGCAGAGAAACAAAGGAAAACTGAAATTAGAAACTTCGATGTCATAGAAGAATCCTCTGTTGCTATTGCTAACGAAAAGCTTTACTGCAATTATGCGGACGGATTCATCGGTTATAAGTTGAAAAACGAAGAATACGTTTGCGATTGTTCAAATATGGACGACATATTGATAATTCGTAAAGACGGAACCTTCACCGTAAGAAAGGTACAAGAGAAAGAATATGTCGGAAAAAAGATTTTGTACGTCGGAATCTTCCACAAAAACGATTCAAGAACAACATTCAATACCGTATATCAAGACGGAACATTTGGCAAATACTATGTCAAAAGATTTAATATTACAAGCGTAATACGCTCTAAGGAATACGACATAACACAAGGAACAAAGGGTTCAAAAATCATGTATTTGAGCGTAAACCCTAATGGAGAGGCTGAAGTGATTAACGTATCGCTCAAACCAGCTCCAAGAGTTAAAAGCAACCGTATGGAATACGACTTTGCAGAACTTGCA
>JAGBSA010000244.1 GCA_017632095.1 Bacteroidales bacterium
TGGCAATCCCATTTCAAGATTACAAACAGCAAAAAGTCTTGCCGCAGCCAACACACTGAGCATGGAAAGTCGCAAACCTGGTTTCAGCGATTCTAACAACATAAACGGATTTCTTTCCCTTTCAGCAGGCTCATTTAATCTTGGGAACTTGAAAGCCAATATCAACACAAAATTTAGCAAAAAGCTATCGGCAAACATATATATAGATATGGTATCTTGTGAGGGTGACTACCCCTATCTTCTTCGCTATGGACCCAATCCAACCGATAGCACATCGAACGAAAGAAGAGAGAATAACGATTTCTTTTCTCTGCAAAGCGAAGCAAATATTTTCTACGATATAAGCCCTAATAGCAACCTTAAAACAAAAATATATTTTCACCACTCTAACCGAGGATTGCCCGGACCGACAACTCTGTATTACCTGAAATCGAAACAACGTCTTTGGGATAGAGATGCCTTTGTTCAAAGCGTGTATCAATTAAGGATAAATAAGAATTGGGACTACAAAACCCACTTCAAACTCTCCGAAGCATACACTCGTTACACTGACCCTATGTATAATAATGCACAAGGCTTTCAAGACGACCGCTACACTCAACAAGATGCATATTGGAACAACATAATATCATGGCATGATGCAGAACGATTCAGCCTAATGCTCACAAACGACCTAACACTTGCCTCTTTACAAGCTAAGAACAACTATACATTTGACCCATATAGGTTTACATCACAATCGGCTTTGGTTGCAGCTTACAAACTCGATGTTTTCATATTCGATTTTAACATATTGCACACTTTGACTAAAGATTGGGCTAAATCACACAAAGCATTTGCACCACAAAACCACTTCAGCCCTTATGCAAGCATTGGAATCAATACAGCATTCTTTGATGCGGCAATATTCTACAAAGATATTTTCAGAATGCCAACCTTTAACGATTTGTACTATAACGCAATTGGTGAAATCACATTAAGACCTGAGAAAGCTAAACAATACAACCTGCACTTTGTATTCAAATACACTACCGACCATATAAACTATCACGATTTCAGATTATCGTTCGACCTTTATCACAACGATGTTACAGATAAAATTGTAGCCATTCCAAGAAACAACTACTTTGTTTGGAGTATGATTAACTATGGTAAGGCTCGAATGGACGGCATAGAAATTAAAGGCGAATGGAAACACGAAAGAATTATTGCTCAAAAGAATCTTTGCATTACCGCAAGTGCTGTTTACAACTACACCTATGCAATCGACAACGACAAAGAAAGTCAATACTACAAGCAACAAATACAATATACAGCTCGCAACAGTGCAAACGGAATGTTGAACATAGACTACGCAAACACTACCCTATCCTATGGAATCACCTATGTAGGCAAACGTTACACCTCAAACCAAAACACATTACGCAATCAGCTACCCTCATATGCTGATCAATCGATTTCTGTCACTTATTCGATAAAGGATTTCGATATAAAACTGAGCTGTAACAACTTTACCAATGCTCAATACGAGGTTATAAAATCCTACCCTATGCAAGGAAGACAATGGATTGTAGGTCTGAAATATAGATTCAAGTAGATAGTAATAATCAATAAAAAAAATAACAAAGATGAAAATTAAAAAAAGCATGTTGCTAAAATTGATGGCAACAACACTCTTTACAGCTTTCTTTACCTCTTGTCAAGATCCAATAGATGGTGGAGAAGATGAGGGTGAACCCCTTGAAAAAGTAGGTAATGGATTCTATGTAATGACTGAAGGAACCTACGGAAGAAACAATTCGGCATTGGATTTCTATTCACTAAGTCAAAGTAAAACGCACTTAGATCTTTTCCTTACCACAAACGGAGCTGGATTGGGAGAAACGGCTAACGATATGATTGAAGCGAATGGAAAATTGTTTATCGTAATCAATGCATCTAATTGCGTGATGGTTGTAGATAAAACCACCTGTGCAAAATTGGCAATGATTCCAATCAATCAAGGCGAAAACCCTCAACCAAGATGTATTGCTTATGACAAAGGTAAGCTTTATGTAAGTTGCTTTGACGGGTATGTATATAAGATTGACGCCTCTACTTACAAAATTGAAAAAACGGCAAAGACAGAAGGAAGAAATCCGGAGGCGATTGCTGTGTGTGATGACAAGTTATTTGTAGCCAATACGGGAGGTTTGGATTTCCCTAACTTCGATAACAGCATCTCTGTGATGAATCCCGATGACCTTTCTTTGATTACTAAAATCGAGGGCTTATTTAATCCCGGTGGCATAAAGGTTAAAGGAAACAAACTAATCGTTCAAGCAAGAGGTGCTTTTGATTACAATACTTATTCATACAAAGACTCTGAGCTTGTACGCATTGACGCAAGCAGTTTGCAAATTGAAGAACGTGCAAACATAATTGCAAACGAATTTACATTGTTTGATGATAATGTTCTTTACATCGAAAGCGATGCAAATATGAATAACTACTACAAAACCGTTCCTGTGAACAATCTTTCACAAGATGCACAAATACTTATCTCACCTTCAGCTGACATTACTTTAACTAGCCCCTACTATATCGGTGCTGATGAAAACTACATCTATGTTACAGATGCTAAAGATTATGTTTCAAATGGAGAATGTTTTGTTTTCGACCATCAAGGTGAGTTAAAATACAGATTTAACACATCTACAAACCCTAAAAAAGTGATAGCAGTGCAATAAAACAAGCAGTGCTTATTTTCCATAAATTATCAGAAGTGTGTATAATATCGAAAGACTGTTGTGTAATAGCCGCCGAGAGGATTTTTCTTTTGTCTTGTTGAATCAAATCAACTTTTGCCTAAATACGAAACTTGAATCCGTTTAGCTGAAACTTGATTTTAATTTTCTAAAACAAAGAAAGAAAAAATTAAA
>JAGBSA010000245.1 GCA_017632095.1 Bacteroidales bacterium
AGTGCACTGCTATGAGTAATAAGTACCTTGGCAAGCAGTTTGACATACATGGAGGCGGATTAGATTTGCTTTTCCCTCACCATGAGAGCGAAATAGCTCAGTCAGTTTGCGCTTTCGATTGCGAACCTGCTAAATACTGGCTACATAACAACATGATAACAATCGGAGGTCAAAAGATGGGTAAGAGTCTTGGCAACTTCATAACCTTAAACGAGTTTTTTACAGGTGAACATCAAAAGTTGGACAAGGCTTACAATCCTATGACAATCCGTTTCTTCATTTTACAAGCTCACTATCGTTCTACGTTGGATTTCTCTAACGAAGCATTGTCTGCAGCTGAGAAAGGAATGAAGAAATTGTTCGAAGCACAAAAGAATATTGACACATTGCCAGTTTCAGACAAAACAAGCATTGACTTTAATGCTGTATTCAAAAAATGTATCGAAGCAATGTGCGACGATTTCAACACTCCGATAGTCATAGCCAATATGTTTGAAATTTGTAGGTTGATTAACTTGGTGGCAGATAAGAAAGAAACAATTTCAAACGAAGATAAAGCGGCATTGAAGGAGAACTTCGCTATAGTATTCAACGATATACTTGGTATGAAGAACGAACAAACAGACAATTCTTTTGAGGTGATAGACTCTTTGATGAATGTAATCATGTCTCTTCGCAGCGAAGCAAGAGCAAACAAGGATTGGGCAAAGAGCGACTTCATAAGAGATGAATTGGCTAAGGCAGGCATCACCATAAAAGATGGTAAAGACGGAGCGAATTGGTCTATCAACTAAGTAGAACGAAGTAATAATTTCTTAAAGCAATGAAAAATTTTAACAGAATCTGCATACTTCTATCATTGTTCTTTGTTTCGATTGTAGGATTTACCTCTTGCAAGAAAAAAACAGTAGAAGCATCTGATTCAATCGACTATACAAAGGTAGAAATCCCTGTTTTCAATGCGGATAGTGCTTATTTCTATGTAAAGACTCAATGTGATTTCGGACCAAGAACACCAAATAGTAAAGCAGCACAAAATTGTGGCGATTACATAATAGATTTTATGAAGCAATATGCTGATACGGTTTATGTGCAAAGTTTTTCTACTACGTTGTGGGACGGAACTGAGGTTGTGGGACGGAATATCATTGCTTCGTTTAACCCTGCGGCTGAATCAAGAGTTCTTTTTGGCGCTCATTGGGACAGTCGTCTTTGGGCTGATCAAGACCCTGAGCCTGCAAATCATAAAAAGCCTATTATAGGAGCAAATGATGGAGCAAGCGGAGTTGGAGTTTTGATGGAGATTGCAAGGATTCTAAAAACTAAGCCAAACAAACAAGGAGTTGATATAGTATTTTTCGATTTAGAAGACCAAGGAATACCGGATTGGGCTGAAGAAGAGGTAAGCGATCAAACCGATTGGTGCTTAGGTTCTCAACATTGGGCAAAACAAACTCACATTCCGTTCTATCGAGCAGACTATGGCATACTGTTAGATATGGTTGGTTACGAAAAGCCTCGCTTTACTAAGGAGGCTCAATCGATGAATTACGCCTCTACAATAATGAATAAAGTTTGGGATATAGCTTCTCAAAAAGGTTATTCAAACATCTTCGTAAGCGAAAAGACATATCCGATAATGGATGACCACGTTTGGGTAAATGTTTATGCGAAAATACCAATGATAGATATTGTTCAAAATGATTTAATGGGCGGATTCTTCCCTTATTGGCACACAATGGAAGATGATATGAGACACATAGATAAGCAAACCCTTAAAATCGTTGGCGATGTCTGCCTTACAACAATATACAGTGGGCAATAAGCGTTATTCTTTCAATGAATAAATTTCTTGCATCTCTGTTTGGCATAAGCCTTTTGCTGCTTTATTCATGCGAAGACCAATATCCGGACTACGCATACGTCAATTTCTATATTGAACCCGAAAGTGCAGAATATTTCAATTTGAATTACGGAGGCAGGGGTTGGGAATATTTTGAGGGAGGTGCAAGAGGCGTTATAGTATTTCGCCGAAGTTGGGATAATTTTATTGCCTTTGAACGCACTTGTGTGGCTAAGGATTGTCACGGACGCTTAGAAGTAGATGAAACAAACGACGTTTTGATTTGTTGTCCTAAGTGTGACTCAAAATATATCTACTATGATGGCTCTCCACTTGAAGGAAGCAAGGCACGAAGCCTGCTTTACACCTATTGCACCTTTTTTGACGGGAATTATCTCTGGGTAAACAACTGCAATTAAGCCTCTATATCATGTACGGATTGGCAACTTACATTCGCAATATCTTTTTTGACAAAGGCATATTGAAAACAATGTCTCACAAAACACCGATTGTGAGTGTTGGAAATTTGAAAGCCGGAGGCACAGGCAAGACTCCTTTTGTAGAACATTTACTTACGGAGCTTTCTTCTTTGTTTAACATAGCTGTTGTTTCAAGAGGTTATGGCAGAAAAACGAAAGGCTTTCTTGTTGTTGAGTCTAATGGTAGTGCAGATATGTTTGGCGATGAGCCTTTGCAAATGGCAAGAAAATTCAATAATGTCTTGTTTTGTGTTTGTGAGAAAAGGAATACCGCAATCGAAATTATAGAGAAGCAATATCCCGAAATAAATCTCATAGTGCTTGATGATGCCTATCAACATAGGTATACAGCAAGAGATATCAATATATTATTGACAGAATACAATCGTCCATTTTTTTCAGACAAAGTTATACCTTTCGGACTATTGAGAGAATACCGACAAGGGTACAAACGTGCAAACTATATAGTCGTTACCAAATGCCCACCTCTTGACGAGGATTCGAGAAAACTTTTCATTGAAAAACTATCTCCAACATCTAAACAAAGAGTATTTTTCTCTCATATCGTCTATAAAGCACCTTATCACATAGACAACAAAGATAATACTATCGATTTATTAAAACATAATGTTGTACTCTTTACTGGAATATCCAACAACTCACACATAAGAAAATACATTCAAACAAAGACCGAACTACTCGATACCATAACCTTCAACGACCACCATTCATTCACTCAAAAAGACAGAATAAAAATAATGAATCGTTACAACAGAGTGCGAAACAAAAATACAATTCTATTGACTACTGAAAAGGACGCAAGTAAATTGCAGAATTTTCATTCCGAACTTTATGTCTTACCTATCGAAAACGAGGTTTACCTCTATCCACAAAGCGAACAAACAATCAAAACCCAAATAATAAAAGACCTATGTACGATAAAATCCAACAAACAGCAGAATATATAAAACAACAAATAAAAACCACTCCAAAGATTGGCGTAATACTTGGTAGCGGTTTGGGAAGTTTTGCCGACAATATGAAAGTTGAATGTCGTCTTGCTTACAAAGATATTCCTAACTTCCCTATATCGACTGTCAAAGGACACAAAGGTGAACTCCTATTTGGTAAAATGGGAAATAATGAACTTGTTTGCATGCAATGACGCTTTCATTACTACGAAGGATACACTATGAAAGAGGTCACATTCCCTATAAGAGTGATGAAAGCTTTGGGAGTAGAACTGCTAATCGTTACCAACGCATCTGGAGGTGTGAATCCGAGATACGAAGTTGGAGATATAATGTTGATAAAGGACCATATCAATCTTATGCCTAATCCTTTGATTGGACCAAACGACGAAAGGCTTGGTGTGAGATTTCCTTCCATGAGCACAATTTACGATGCTGCTTTAAGAGAAGAAGCATACAAGATAGCTAAAGCAAATAATATCAGAATACAAGAAGGAGTTTATGTAGGCACAAGCGGACCAAGTTTCGAAACTCCTGCAGAATACAAATTCTTTCATTGCATAGGAGCGGATACAGTAGGAATGAGCACAGTGCCGGAAGTGATTGTAGCTTCACATTCTCAAATGAGAGTTTTCGGAATGAGCGTAATAAGCAATGTGTTCAAAGAAGAAGTACAAGCTGACTGCACTCACGAAGAAGTATTGGAAGGAGTTGCAAAGGCAGGAGATAGAATGAGTATGATAGTTCAAGAATTGATAAAAACCGCTTTTTAATCCCGCCCAAACAAATCAAAGTTTCGATTTAATAAAACCAAGAAACAAAAAAATAAAACGGCGTTTTGGTGATACTGAAACGCCGTTTTATTTTTCTCAAATCAAGCAAATAAATTACTTTTTATTCAATTCGTTAATTTTTTCTGTAAGATGGTCTATCTTTTCGTGAAGACGTGCAACCTCTTTATTTAGTTCATCATTATTATCACTAACCATTGCATCAACAAAAACAGAATTTACTAACGACAAACCAATAATTCCTCCAACTATTAAAAGTAAAGAAAAATATAACTTCACCAAATGACTAATCAAAAGCGAATCTTCATAATAATCAGCAATAGAGGCAGGAATCTCATACCAGCCCTCAATGGTAAATAACCTAAATATAGAATAGATAGAGTCCAAAGGAGTGGCAAAAAACTCAGGAGCAGAAGTAGCAAACAAAGAACAATTTAACAAAGCAAAAATAAAAATAACTATAACAAAGCTTATATGGAGTGTGTTCCTTGCTAAAACGACGATTTTTCTTACTATCAGAATTTTTCTCGGGTTGATAATTGGATTATCTCATTATGGTAATTTATTGATAGTACTTTTCGGTAGGTTTGTAATAAGGAAAGTAAGGATGCGAAATTGGGAA
>JAGBSA010000246.1 GCA_017632095.1 Bacteroidales bacterium
AAGAGATATTTCTTGTATTTCTTCTTTGAATCCATTAGGTGCGTCATAGAATGATTGTATCGCTCCTTGCAAAATACCAACATTTGGATCCATTCCAGCAAATATGTTTCCTTCGTCATCATATACAGGAGGTGTAGGAACCAATAGCTTATTCACATCTGCCATAAAAGACAAGCTATTGAACATATCAAAGTTCATTGTATATCTTCCTCCCAATCGCAAATTTGCAGGCAAGAATGCACTTTCCATATTGTCGGAATAAGAAATCTTTGTACCGAGATTTGATATTTGAAGACCGAAGGCATATTCTGAAGGCAACTCTCTACCTATTTCATTTTGATAATACAATCCCAAATCAGCCGCTGCTGCATTTCCTGCGTGAGTTGCAGTTGTTCCAACGTTCTGTCCTTGGGTCAAATCCGAACGAATGTAACGTCCTGTCAAAGACAAAGAAAAATTTTCCGAAAGTTTCATAGAATAAGCCAAGTCTAGAGCGAACTCATTTGGCTTATAAGTTCCTGTAGCCTGTCCTTCCTCGCTGAAAAAGTCTATACTACCAAGAGAAAAGTAAGTTAAAGAAGCTCCAACTGTACTTCTGTCATCTATTTTGAAGTATCCGCCCAAATACATCAGTTTTATATCGGAAACAATTTCCTTTAACCATGGAGAATATGTAAAGGTTAGTCCGGCATTCTTTTCCATGAACGAAAGCTTTGCAGCATTCCAATGTATGGAGTTGGCATCAGGTGTACTCGCAGCACCCAAATCACCCAACGAACCGGCTCTTGAATCCGGTGCAATCAACAACAAAGGTACACCCGTCGAAATTATACGATTTCCATCTTCAACCTTACCGGTCAGCCAATCCACATCGGCCGAAGGATTATTCAATTGAGCAAAGCCCGACAAGCAAAAACTTATGCAAAGTAAAAAAACAAATATTTTTCTCATTGATTCTATTTTATTATTACGCTGAAATAAACGCACAGATTTTAATTTTATTATTTTTAATTCTCGAAAATAAGCATTTTAATAGCAGGAGTCATAATTTCATCGGAGGCTGTACGCAAACGCATTCTTGCAAAATAAAGTCCATTCTGCAACTTATCTCCGCTTTCTATGCAACCATTCCAATGAATCGGTCCAACAGTATATGTACTTATGAAAGGAGTAACATCCTCATTAAATATCATCTTACCATTTTGGTTAAATATCATAAGCTCTGCCGACAATATCGCATTTGATTGATTATGTTCAAGAATTATTTCGGTAGAAGACACAAACGGATTAGGATAATTCTTCAACAAAAACTCCTCTCCTCTTTTTGAAGACTTAACAACAAAACGTATCTCTGCCTCTGAAGAGAAGTTAAAGATATTCCAGACCTTCAAACTCAAGACATGCTCACCCTCTGTCAAATCTGTAAACGGATAACGTATGATTCCCGCATTTGGATTTTGAGAATCCACCTCGAAATAGTCGTTTAAGATAAATGTATTGGCAGCATTGTCCAATCTTGCAACAATATCGTGCCCCAAACCTGAGCCTACGGTATTTATTGCTATGGAATCAGATATTATTGCCAACAAATGAGGATTTTCATCTATCAAACCACCATTGCGGAAATTCGTATCATTCAAATATAATCTCACATCAGGTCGTGTTTCTACAATATTCACAGTTGTGTCTATACCACCTACGATAAACTCAGTAAAGTTTCCTGCTGCGTCAATGCTGTCTGATTGTGCGTAATAGCTCAATTTGCCTTTACCATAGTTGTATGCAATATCCTTAGGCAAAGTAAAACTATAAGCAAACCCACCATTCACCACTTCAGCTATGCCTTTGTGTAAAATATTTTTTTGTTGTTCAAACTCTATATCTGTATTCAAGCCCTCATTGTCAAGAGTACGATAATTACTTATTTTATCCAGTAAAGTAATCTGCACTTTGCCATTAAAATCACTAAGTTTCGAACCAGCCTCATCAACAATCTCGCCCTCTATACTCATAGTTGATAACGCTCTTATAGTGTCTTGCACCATCTCTTGACCAATTTGCCTACCATTTATTTTGGTTGTCTTTATATCATATATTGGAAGGTCAATTCGTAAGGCAGGATCACCAAACAGACCAAAACTTCTCTCCTCAACAACCAAAGCCGTAGCATTCTTTGCTCTCATAAAGATTTCCCCGAAGGTCAATCCTCTGCCATTTTCCTTAACCACAGCATAGCGATGCAGATTTCTGTTTATCTCATTTCTTGAAGGTATCTTTCTTGCAGCCGAAATCAAAGCAATACCACCGCCATTGACAGAAGACAAA
Source organism: Bacteroidales bacterium (assembly GCA_017632095.1). Lineage (GTDB taxonomy): Bacteria > Bacteroidota > Bacteroidia > Bacteroidales > P3 > Onthomorpha. The sequence goes on from JAGBSA010000246.1 coordinate 2,326, forward strand.
ACGAACTCTCCTGCCGACTG
>JAGBSA010000247.1 GCA_017632095.1 Bacteroidales bacterium
CAAACACATTGATAAAGGCTCCTTATTCAGAACCTAAGTGTTGGAAGACTAAGATTTCAGGAAAACATCCAAAGAACAATGAAAGTATCCTGTACACTCCAATCTACGATGTCAATGTAGTAAAACCGGACACTATGAGCTTTATGCTAAGAATGGACGCAGTATCAGCATCAGACCTGGCTTACACAACCAGAATGCATGTTGAATATCTTAACTGGGAAGGTAAATGGATATTACTTGGAGCAAAAGATGACGGCTATGGTGAAAACTGGTACAACTCTGATGAAAATCATTGGGACGGAACAAAATCATGGACTAAGGTTACTTACTCATTGAAGCACGTAAACTACATGTTCGGTAACCAATTACAATTTAGATTTGTCTTCCGCTCAGGAAACGGTACGCAAAAAGACGGATTTGCAATCGATGACTTCTCAATACAGAGAGCACAAAGAGAACAAGATGCCGGCGTTGTGTCTTTGACATTGGAACCTACAGCATTGCCTAACTATGGTAGCGATTACTTCCCTAAGGTTGGAATCCACAACTATGGTAGTCAAGTGTTGGACAACCTGCAAGTATGTTACATCTCTGAGGGAATGTATATTCCAATCTGTGAAAACTTGGTTAACGCAGGTATAGAGCCAGGAACAACTTACGAATACACATTTACAAATGGTACATATTTAACTGTAGATGCTCCAGATCCATTTGAAATCTGTGCATTCACAAGATTGAACCCAATCGACGTATATTCAGACAACGACTCATTGTGTCAAGACATCGTAATCGGACCTTTGCAAAAAGACGTTGGAATAGTAAGCATCAACTCTCCAAATGCACAAATTGTATCTAATGACCAAATAGAGGTAGCGATACAAATCAGAAACTATGGTTTGGATCCTGTAACAGAGTTGCCGGTTGCTTACAATATACCAGGAAGCGGACAAGTTAATGAAACAATCTACTTCAACCCACCTTTGTACAATGGAGATGAATATGTGTATCGATTCAACGAAACATTCCGTTCATCATTCGGAGCAGCGAACTTGAAATGTTGGACAGGCTTAGAGGGCGACTTCTACCACGACAACGATACAGTTTACAAACGTTTGGAAGGAGTGGGAACAACTAAGGACTTAGAGGCTAAGTACATCACAATAGACGATGCAGACCCTAACCACATAGGACTTCAACTTGCGATAATGAACAGAAGTTCTGTTGGGGTAGGAAACATAACAGTTGGTTACTTTGTAAATGGAGATAGAGACAATGCGGTAACTGAGACTTACAGATTAGGAAATACACTTCCTTCAGGTTCTTATGGTTATCACAAGTTCGAATCTACATTGCCAAGAGCAAACGCACCGTATGCACGAATCACAGCTTTTGTAAGCGTTGATGACGAAAACGACCGTACAAACGATACAACAAGTGTATTGTATATGGGATACAGAGACGGAATTGCCGATTCGATATTGATTGAGCAAACATTCCAACCTGATTGTAGAGTTCAGTTGAGAGCACACAACGGAGGAACAATCGGAGGTACTACTCAAGTGAGAGCACATTTGGTATTGAATGGAGATATGGCTAACAGAATCACCGAAGACTTTGTTTGGGAACATGACGAACCAAATAGCGGAATGATTCGTTACATGAACTTCACTCAAAGAATACCAAAGAGCGAAAACGGTGTTTACAATGTGATGGCATGGATTGAGTATCCATACGATGCAGACCACAGAAACGACACTACATACGCCTATGCAGTACGTTCACACGTAGGTTTGGACGATGTGGAACAAGCAAGCGGATTCGTATTGGAACAAAACCAACCAAATCCATTTGACACAGAAACCACAATCGGCTTTATCTTACCTCAAGCAGGTGAAGCAGTCTTGACAATCACCAACAACTTGGGACAAGTCTTGAAGACAATCAAGGGAACTTATGCAAGCGGATACAACACCATTGTTCTAAAAGACCTTGACTTGCCGGAAGGAGTTTACCACTACACAATGTACTACAACAACGAAAAGCAAGTACGCAAGATGATTATCGTAAGATAAGCAAAACA
>JAGBSA010000248.1 GCA_017632095.1 Bacteroidales bacterium
ATAAGAACAAGAATATCGAAACATACGAAAAATTCTTCAAACTCATGTACACCGAAACCTCGCAAAATGAGAGCGGAGAAAATGAAACAAAATAGCTAATTTAATAGTAAAATAATTATAAACCTAAAAAGGATTTTATTATGGCAAATTACGAACACAACGAACAAATCAACATTATAAGCAAAGGAACATCTATCAAAGGAGATGTTGTTTCTGACGGAGATATGCAAGTAGATGGTACCATAGATGGCAATCTTGTTGTAAGAGGAAAGCTATTCATGGGTGAGAACGGCTATATCAACGGAACAGTTGCAAGTCAAAACGCAGAATTAGCAGGAAGAATCGATGGTAATATCAAAGTTACAGGTTTGCTTTCTTTGTTGAAAACATCTATTATCAATGGAGATTTGGTTATAAGCCAACTTTCAATAGAACCGGGTGCCCAATTCTCAGGACATTGCTCAATGGGAAATGAACAAAGAGCAGAACAAAATGCCTACTACGAAAAAGACGAAACACAATACACCGAATAAAACTTCCGGATTACAAGAATACGGCAAATATTCTTCAATAGCATTTGAATTGCTCTTGATAATATTTTGCGGAGTCTTTGTTGGGTATAAATTAGATTCGTATTTCACAAATCTCAAACCATTGTTTACGGTTAGCCTTAGCTTTATTTCGCTTGCCGTATCTTTGTATGCGATGATTAAAAAACTGATTAAAAAATAAGATATGCAACTACACCCTTTTTTATCCTACTTATCGAAGATTAGCATCTTCTCAATATGCGTGTGCTTCGTGTTTTTGTTTTCAGCACTCGCACTTCCAAAAGAATTTTTCAGCGAAAACATTCCATATTATGTGATAATATTCTATGTAATGACCGCTTTATCTTACGCAGGTCTGTTTTACCTTCCTAAAAAAACAAAGATGAATTTCGTACATCTTTTTTTAATTACCAAGGTTGTAAAATTTATCGTTTACCTTTGCGTATTGGTCATAGTATTTCTTTTCAACATAGAAACAAATGTAAAGTTCGCAATAAGCTATTTTGCTTTGTTCCTATTGTTTTTAATATTTGACACTATCACAACCAACTCTCTCTCTCGCAGAGAAGCGGAAAAAGAAAAACAACTAAGAATTCAAAACCAAGAAAATAAAGACAAGAATGAATAAAATTAAATTTTCAGCGATATTATTCGCACTATCAACAATTTTCTTCTTCACCTCATGCCAAGAAGAGTTTATTGAAAATGACCTTATCGAAGGAAAATGGAGAGAAGAAGCCGTTGTATTGGACGCAGATGCCCCAGAATGTCAATTGCTTTCTTATGTGGAGTATTCAAAATACGTTGCTGATCCACAACAACGAATAGTGACTAAATTCGATAGCTGTGCCTCATCGATAGTTAAAAACACCTATTCGATAAAAGATAACATTCTCACAGTAGTTGATGAAAAGCTTGTAACAAAACAATATACCATCGAACTAATCAACGAGACCAAGATGGTATATTACGACAAGAATAACAAAATGTACTCTTTCATAAGATACAAATAAAACAATGCTCGAAAACTTAGGGCTATTGGGGTTATTCATTGGAAGTTTCCTTGCCTCTACAGTCTTACCTTTTCCAAGTGAGGCTTTGTTGTTGGGGAATATTGCCTTGGGTAACAATATTTGGTTGTGCGTTTTTCTTGCAGGATTAGGGAATAGCTTGGGTGGAATGACCTCTTTCGGACTCGGTTGGTTAGGAAAGATGGAGTGGATTGAGAAGTTATTCAAAGTAAAGAAAGAAACAATCGACCGAATGCAAAAGACAGTAAATCGTTACAAAGCAATAGCCGGATTCTTTGCGTGGTTGCCGATTATAGGTGATGTGATTGCCATAACCTTAGGGCTTATGAAGATTTCTCCTTTGAAGAGTTGTCTTTATATGACAATAGGTAGATTTACTCGATTCGCCGTTGTGGGAATCCTTTTGCAGTTCTTCGACGGCAGATTTATATTCTGATAAATAATTAGAAAGACATAGTTAAACGAAACGAAGAGTTAAGAAATTGATTCTTTGTTTTATTTTTTCAAAACGCCGATTAGCTTTTTCACAAGCTTTTTACAGCGATTCAGATTGTAGTTATACGTCTGTCGAAACGTGTTTGATTTTCGGTAAATTCCTGTTTCAAATCAATAAAAACAGCAAAAAAAAAGATGTATTCACCTAAATAAGTCCATAAATACAAAAAATCATAGAATGCAATATTTATAAGGCTTGAATGAGTATTGAAAATAAAAACACGAAAATTTATTTAGCAATAATTTTGCAGTATAAAAAATAAATCGTACCTTTACTGCAAAATTTCTAAGTGTTATGAAAAAGATTTTGTTATTTTTGTTAGTGGTATTGTGTCTTCAAAGTGCACGAGCACAATTAA
>JAGBSA010000249.1 GCA_017632095.1 Bacteroidales bacterium
GATTTGAAAACATTGGATTTTTTGGATAAAGTCTTAGATGCAGGTGTCAGAGTATTGAAAATTGAAGGTAGGGGAAGAAGTCCTGAATACGTTAAAGTTGTAACAAGGGTTTATCGTCAAGCAGTCGATGCTTGGCTAAACGGAGAGTGGAGTTCTGAAAAATTAGAGCAATGGAACAAAGATTTAAGTACCGTTTACAACAGAGGATTCTGGGACGGATATTATTTAGGTCAAAGAGTAGGAGAGTGGAGTAAGAAATACGGCTCACAAGCCACTACAAAGAAAACCTTTGTCGGCACAGTAACCAATTACTTCAAGAACATAGGAGTCGCAGAAGTAAAGATAGAAACCGGTTGCTTGGAAAAAGGAAATCGAATCTACATAATGGGAACAACAACCGGTGTTTACGAAGACACAATTGAAGAAATAAGAGTTGATTTGCAAGTAACAGACAAAGCAAACAAAGGAGAATTTTGTTCAATCCCAACAAAGTCATTGGTAAGACGAGGAGATAAATTATACGTAATTGAAGACGTTGTTTTGGATTAGCAAGAAGACACTCATATTATGAAAAGATTTAACCTGCATTCTCACTCTTGGTTTTGCGATGGCAAAAATACCTTAGAAGAAATGGTGCTTGCAGCCATCGAACGAGGATTGTATTGTTTTGGATTCTCGGCTCATGCACCTGTTCCTTTTGAAAATAATTTTGCATTAAAGATAGAGGACCAAGAAGCCTACTTGCAGCAAACCCATGCTTTGAAAGAAAAATATGCAGACAAGATTCGCTTGTTTACATCAATGGAATTCGACTATATAACCGACATTACGGAAGATATTCGCCCAAGAGCAGAAGCTATGGGTTTGGATTACATAATCGGTTCGGTGCATCAAGTTAAGGAAAGAGGAAAAGAAGAATCTTGGTTCATAGATGGAGGTAAGCAAGAGGTGTGGGACGAAGGTCTTGCAAGGACTTTCAACTCCGATGCAAGAAAAGGCGTTGAGCAATTCTATCTTCAAAGCATCGAAATGCTACAAAAATCTACTCCAGACGTGATTGGACACTTCGATAAGATAAAAATGCACAACAAAGAGAGGTTTTTCTCTCAGCAAGACTCATGGTACAAAGAGCTAGTAAAGACTCTGCTTGAAGAAATAAAGAATCAAGATTGTATATGCGAGGTTAATACCCGCGGATTGTACAAAGGACGTAGCGATGACTTCTTCCCATCAATGCAATGGATAAAAGAAGCCGCTCAAATGGGAATTCGAATGACCGTTTCAACAGATTGCCACAATGTAAGCGAGGTTGATTTGTTGTTTGACCAAGCAATAGAAGCCTTAAAGCAAAGTGGGCATAAATATGTTTGGTATTTCGATGGTCAATGGCAAGCAGAAAAACTATGATAAGCCTAATTGAAACAAAGGATGGAAGTTTCAGTTTGAAGCGTTCAGATTTGAATGAATCCTATCATTCAGAGTATGGAGCGTTGTCTGAAACAAAATTGGTCTTTATTGATTATGGCTTTTTGTATTGGTGCAACAACAACCCAAATGCAAATCCCAATGTATTAGAAATAGGTTTCGGTTCGGGCTTAAATGCAATTGCAACAATGAAATTTAACCCCGCAAAAGTCTATTACGAAACCATTGAACTATATCCAGTTCCTGTAGAATTGATACAAAAATTAAACTATGGTAAACTACTTTCCATGGAAAAGGAGTTTGAAACCATGCACCTATCACCTTGGGAAGAAACCGTAGAAATAGACAATACATTCAGCATTTCAAAACACCACACAGCAGCTCAAAATTACGATTTTGGCAATGAGCGTTTCGATGTCGTTTATCTTGATGCTTTTTCTCCGGATAACGAACCTGAATTGTGGACAATTGATTTCTTCAAAAAGATTTACCAATCCTGTAGAGCGAATGCAGTATTGACAACATATTGTTGCAAAGGTATTGTAAAGAGAGCCCTAAAGGAGGCAGGCTTTCAAATAGAAAAATTACCCGGTCCTGAAGGTAAAAGAGAAGTACTAAGAGCTATTAAACGGATTTAGCTTTTGGGACTTTCCTAACTCAACTTCACACCTATCAAGTGCATGAATTCTTCTCTTGTTTCCTTGTTCTTAAGGAATGCTCCCGTAAAATCGGAAGTCGTAGTCAAAGAATTTTGTTTCTGAACTCCTCGCATGCTCATGCAAAGGTGGCGAGCCTCGATAACGACTGCAACTCCGAGTGGATTGAGTGTGTTTTGTATGCAATCCTTTATTTGTTGCGTCATTCTTTCTTGCACTTGTAATCTTCTTGCAAAGACATCTACAACTCTTGGAATTTTGCTTAGCCCAACTATATGGCCGTTTGGAATATAAGCAACGTGAGCTTTGCCAACCATAGGCACCATGTGGTGTTCGCAAAGTGAGTAAATCTCAATATCTTTCACCAAAACCATCTGCTGGTAATCTTCTGTGAACATGGCAGAACGAAGAATCTCCTCAGGATTTAGGTCATAGCCATGAGTGAAAAACTGCATTGCCTTAGCAACTCTCATAGGCGTTGCAAGTAAACCCTCTCTATTAACATCCTCTCCAAGCAGCGTCAAAATCTCTTTATAATGTGCTGCCAGTTTTCCCAAAGTATCAGGATTGTAACGCTCAATACGTTCATATCCGTGCAAAATATCTTTCTTTATTTCTTCAGATGAATTACTCATTTGCTTAAAAAATATTATCAATTTGCAAAGGTATGAAAATAATTGCTACTTTGGCAAAATATCATTCAA
>JAGBSA010000250.1 GCA_017632095.1 Bacteroidales bacterium
ATCTGCCTATTGTTTGCAAATGATAATTAGTATGAAAAAATCAACAAAACTCTTTCGTCGTTTCTCAAATACAAAGTATCATTTTCGATTAGGTAATTATTAACCTTGTTTAGTGTTAGCAAATATCTATCCTCTAAGTTCATCTTTTGCTCAGGACAAGCCATTTGTGTGGCGGCCATTTCTTTGAAGATTAGTTTGTTTTTCTTAATAGAGAACTTGCCGAAGTAGCGATTGCAAGCAGAAAAACCGCTTACATTCTCTGGTTCCTTTGTCATAAGCAATGTAATTCTATCTCTTTCTTCGTCATATTTCATTTTGCTAGAACCAATCTTTTCTAACTTCCATTCTGTTCCAAACAAAGAAGTCGCATCTGAAACATTGTTTGACTCACTCTTTGAAACACTGCAAGCAGAAGCAAGAAACAATCCGCTAAAAGCAAGAAACAATTTTCTAAAACTAAGATTCATTTTGCTAATATTTTGTTTATTTGGATATGTTTTCAAAATAACCATCTATAAGTTCTTGTGCAGCAATGTAAGCAGATACTTTGTCGTTAAGCACATCTTCTTTCAGTTGTTCCAATCTTTCGATTATGAAATCCGAATTGTAGAAACGTTCTGTCAAAGTGCTATTTATCGACTCCGAAAGTATGCGTAAGTTTTGTTCATTTCTCTTTTTGTGAAAATGTCCGTTCGCTTTGGTTTTTGCAACGTACTCCATGATAGTCTCCCACATAGTATCGATTCCTCTACCTGTGTAAGCAGAAGACGTAAACACTACAGGCTTCCAGCCATTCTCGTTTTCAGGGAACAAAGACAAAGCACTGCGATACTGACTTGCAGCAAGCTCAGCTCTATTTGGGTCAAGCTCGGCTTTATTTATAGAAATAGCATCAGCCATCTCCATTATACCTCTTTTGATTCCTTGTAACTCATCGCCGGCATTTGCAAGCTGTAAAAGCAAAAAGAAATCCACCATAGAGTGTGCAACAACCTCGCTTTGCCCTACGCCAACTGTTTCAACGAAAACAGTATCAAAACCGGCAGCTTCGCAAAGTATGATGATTTCTCTTGTTTTTCGAGCAACACCTCCAAGACTGCCTGCAGAAGGAGACGGACGTATGAAAGCATTTGGGTCGTTTGCCAATTCTTCCATTCGGGTTTTATCTCCTAAAATGCTACCTTTGGTTTTCTCACTTGTAGGATCAATAGCCAGAACAGCCAATTTATGACCGCTATGAGTAAGTTTCGTTCCAAGGGCTTCAATAGTTGTACTTTTACCTACCCCCGGTACACCGGTAATACCAACTCTTATGCTTTTACCTGCATAAGGTAAACATCTCTCTATTATTTTTTGAGCTTTCAATTGGTGTTCCGGCAAATTGCTCTCAACAAGGGTGATAGCTTGAGAAAGCATCACCCTGTCGGAGTTAAGTATCCCTTCAACGTATTCGTCAATGCTTATGACTTTACGCTTTTTCAGCCTTGCAATATAGTTAGTGTTCACAGGGGAAGGCTTTTCGCCTATAGCCTCTTGAACTTTCAAAGCACTGTTAGGATTATCCTTATCTATGATTCTATCGTACATCTTACTAATTCTTGAAAAAATGTCCCGAATCTGCTTGTGCAGTAGGCATGATAGTTAAATCGTTTATACACACATGAGCAGGTAATGAAACGCAATAGTAAATCGTTTCAGCAATATCTTCGCCTGTCAATGGTTGAAAGCCTTTATAAGTTGCCGCAGCTTTGTCTAAATCACCGTGGAATCTTACAATGGAAAATTCTGTCTCAACAGCACCGGGACAAACGTTCGTTACCTTTATGCCATATGGTAAAGCGTCAATACGAATCCCCTTGCTGATAGCATCAACAGCGTGTTTAGCAGCACAATATACGTTGCCCTCAGCATAAACTTGCTTTCCAGCAATAGAACACAAATTAACAATATGTCCTTTTTTGTTTTTACACATCTGAGGTAACAATACCTTGGTTACATACAGCAAACCCTTGATGTTAGTGTCTATCATAGTATCCCAATCCTCAATGTCGCCATCTTGAATTGGCTCCTTGCCCAAAGCACCGCCTGCATTATTTACAAGAACATCTATTTCAGCCCAGCGTCCGCTCAATTCGCCAAGATGAGTCTTCACTTGCTCAAAATCACGCACGTCAAAGCAACAACGTAATACCGAAGCACCGAGTTGTTGTAATTCTTTTTCAAGTTCAATCAGCCTTTCCTCTCTTCTGCCTGTTATTATTAGGTCGTAGTTATTTGAAGCTAATTTCAAAGCAGTTGCTCTCCCAATTCCAGAAGTAGCACCTGTAACCACAGCAATTTTTCTCATACTTACAAATCTTTATCTTAGTCCAATATTGCTTTAATTCCCGGCAATACTTTGCCTTCCAAATATTCCAACATAGCACCACCGCCTGTTGATATGTAAGAAATCTTATCAGCAAATCCCGATTTCTTTATAGCAGATACGCTATCACCACCACCAACGGCTGCAAAAGCACCTTTATCTGTAGCTTCGGCAATATATTTAGCGATACTGTTAGTGCCACCTGCGAAGTTCTCAAATTCAAACACACCAACAGGACCGTTCCACAAAATTGTCTTAGACTCTAAAATCACTTTGCCGAACAATTCTCTTGTTTTCTCACCTGCATCCATACCTTCAAGTTCGTCAGGTATGTTTACCTCAGGACAATACTTGATATTGCAATCGTTAGAGAAAGCATCACCGGCAAGAATATCAACAGGTAAATATAAGTTTACACCTTGTTTCTTTGCTTCTTCTTGCAAATCCAATGCTACTTGCAACTTATCGTCTTCACAAATCGATTTACCGATAGATTTACCATTAGCTTTAGCAAAAGTATAGCTCATTCCACCGCCTATAATCAAGTTATCGACCAAAGGCAAAAGGTTCTTTATTACATCAATTTTTGAAGATATTTTACTACCTCCGATGATTGCGGTAAACGGTTTGGTAGGAGAGGTCATCAATTTCTTCAAATTAACGATTTCATGCTCCATAAGCAAACCGAAATACTTGCTTTGAGGGAAGAAACGTGCAATAGTTGCAGTTGATGAATGCTCTCTGTGAGCAGCTCCAAAGGCGTCATTTACATAGCAATCGCCCAATGCAGCCAACTTTTCAGCCAATTGAACATCGCCCTTAGTTTCTTCTGGGTAGAAACGTATGTTTTCCAACATCATAATCTCACCTTGCTTCAACCCATCAGCCAAAGCCTTTATCTCAGTGAAGTCAAGACTTTGTGTAAACACCACATTTTGTCCAAGAATCTTTGATAAATACTCAGCAACTGGCTGTAAAGATAATTCAGCTTCAAAACCCCCTTTCTTAGGACGTCCAAAGTGTGCCATCAAAATAACTGATGCTCCATCGGACAAAAGTTTCTTAATAGTAGGAAGGGCTTCCTGTATTCTTGTATCGTCAGTTACATTCTTATTCTCGTCCATTGGTACATTGAAATCAACTCTTACCAAGACTTTCTTTCCTGTGAAATTTACTTCTCTTATACCTTTCATAATATTATAGCTTTCTAATTAAGTACAAAAGTAACAAATATTTCTCAACTAAGGTTTGCTTTGCGGTAAAATTATGTAATAAAATCTGCTTTTAGCCATTGCTTTTAACGAAACCAAGAAAGAGTGTCAGCGAAACAAAGTTTTAATTTTTCCTTTCTTCGTTTTAGAAAATTAAAACCAAGTTTTGCTAAAACGGAACAAAGAGTTAAAGTGGCGTGTTTTTGCATTGTTGTAATCAAGTAAGAAAAGTAAGTAATGATTTGGTGAAAAGTAAATAAAGTTGTAGATTTGCAAACGATTATGGCTAATTCTATCGTAACAAAAGTAAAGGCGGTTTCAATGAAAAGCATAAAGGTGTTACTCTTTGTGCTTGTTGCTTTGTTTTTGCTTGTATATCTGCTTGTTGCGATTTTGAATAGTTCTCTTGTTCAGTCTTTTGCTGCGGCTAAGGCTTCGGAATATTTCTCTAAAGAATGGAAAACAAAGGTGTCAATTGGGGCTTTGGAGATTCGTCCTTTACTCACAGTTGCCTTGAAAGATGTTTACCTCGAAGATAGAAAAGGAAACGTCATAGCCGATGCAGATTATATTAGTGCAAGTTTGCGTTCTTTGTCTTTGCCTAATGAATTTGTGCTTTCAGATGTTCATTTAAAGAATGTGGATTATGTTGTTGCAATAGAGGATAGTAAAATCAATCTTGCTTTTATCATAGATTACTTCAAGAGTGATAAACCTAAGAAAGATAAACCCAAAGGGCCTCCTTTTACTTTGAGAGTTGGTCGTCTTAAAATGGAAAATGTGAATTTCCGTTTGGACTTGAACGATAATCCAAATCCTATTCCAGATTTTGGAGTAGCAACAAATCACATGCAATTTAATGATATAAATGCTGTAATCAAAGATATTACGGTTATATCAGACTCTATCAATGCGAATTTTCAAAGATTCTCAACAAGGGAACGCTCGGGACAGAATGTGAAAAACCTTAGTGGTAAATTTGTTGTGAGTCCTCGTGGAATTATTTGCAATAATATGCATTTGGAAACGGAGGATTCAGATCTTAGAATGCAGGCTAGCATCAATACAACTTCGTGGAAAACTTATTCTTACTTTCTTGACTCTGCTTATTGCAACCTTCTGATTGCTAAAGGTAGCAAGGCTTCTGTTAAAGACGGAACTTATTGGGCGCCTATTTTGAAAGGCTTTGACCAAACTTTCAAAATATTTACTAAAATCGAGGGTACGGTGGCTGATGCTAAGTGTGAGTTTATGGAATTGGAGACTAGTAAAACTAAGTTGAAATTAAACGGAACTATTTGTGGATTGCCGAATATAGATAATACTGTTTTCAATGTGAAATTGCATGATTTGGAAAGTTCAGCTGAGGATTTTAATACGTTTATGTTTGGAGAACTGTTATCCTCTGTTAAACTGCCGGAAATATTACTTCCATTGGGCAGGGTGAAGATAAATGCCGATTTTGTAGGACTTATAGATAAGTTCGACGCAAAGGGACATATTGAGACAGAGTTAGGAGAGTTTGATTTAATTGCAAATTCTGATTATGCGGAACAAGAACGCACTTATTATGGTTGTACGTTAAAAAGTCCACAATTTGACTTAGGGACATTCTTGAATCAAAAGATGTTGGGTAAAACTTCGATTGATTTGATTGCAAGTACTATTCCTGCGGGATTAAACGAACTTTATGCAGAGGCAGAGGCTCAACTGAATGGCTTGAATTTTAATGGTAACGATTACAATTCTGTATCCCTTGATGCCAAACTTGACAAGGGTAATATTGAGGCAATGTGTGATGTGTTTGATGATGCACTTGTGTTGAATCTAAACTGCAAAGGAAATATTACCGACAAACAATCAATTTTGCTATCGGCAGATGTATCTGAGGCAGATTTGGAAAAGATGAATTTCAATGTCTTTTCAACTCCTGGAACTGAAGTTTCGACAACTTTGTTTGCAAGTTTGAGAGATTTCGATTTGAACAAGATGAATGCTTTTGTTGATTTGCAGAATACTAAAATCAAGAATCCAGAGAAAGAATACTTGTTGCAGTATTTGAATTTTAGAATGAAAAATGATAGTTTGGAAAATCAAATGTTGTTGAAGTCTGATTTGTTGGATTTAACATTGAAAGGCGATTACAATATATTGGATTTAGTAAAAGAGATTACGGATATGGTTGAGGTGTATAAGCCAGATCTCTATTTATTATCGGATTCCACTGCAATGAATCAAGGCAATGATACAATAGAACGTAGTTTGAATATTGCATCTTGTGTAGATTTTGAATTAGATGTAAAAGATATTAGTCCAATAGTTGAATTGTTTGATTTGAACATGGATTTGCCTGATGGTTTAAGTCTTTTGGGTAAATTGAATCCTCAAGATATTTTCTCGGCAGAGCTATCGGCAGATTCGTTTACTTTGAATGAAATGATATTCAAAGGAATTGGTTTGAGTTTATCAACAAAACAAGATAGGGTTTCTTTGTATGCAGGATTGGAGGACTTACAATTAACAGATAGCTTTTCGATTGCATCTCCTAAAGTGAACTTAAATTTGATAGGAAATGACTTGAATTTGCTTGCAAGCTTTGGAAGTGGACAGCAAAATGATATTGGCGGAAGATTTAACGTGAAATCATATTTGACAAAAACAGGTTTGCAGGTTTCTTTAAGTGATTCCTATGTTTTATTATCCGGAGACAAGATAAGGTTTAATGATAACCATTTGATAAATTACAGGAATGGTTGTCTGAGTCTTATGAATTTTGCATTGTTTAAAGACAAGGAGAATATAGTTATAAATGGTGATATGTCAGATCGACAAGAGGATAGGCTAACTATTACTTTTAAGGATTTGAATATTGCAGACTTTAATCCGATTTTAGAGAAATTTGGTATTAATTTGCAAGGTGAGATGAATGATCAAGTGGTTTTGCGTGGCGTATTCAAGGATATGACTCTCACATCGAACCTTTCTATAGATGATTTGGTGGTAAACGATGTCAAATTAGGAAAAGCAAAATTCGGATTAAACAATCTTCTGTCTCCAAATGAGTTTGCTGCAGATATAAGTATGAGTTATGTTTTGCCAAATTCAAATAAGGTCTTACCGCTTTCAATAAAAGGAAAGGTGAATCTCAAAGATGAGAAGAATAATCTTGATTTGAAAGTCAATATGCAGGATTTTGATATTA
>JAGBSA010000251.1 GCA_017632095.1 Bacteroidales bacterium
ACGGAAAGTTGGCAGAGTGGTCGAATGCGGCGGTCTTGAAAACCGTTGATCTTCACGGGTCCGGGGGTTCGAATCCCTCACTTTCCGCTCTAAGGAAGCTATTTGGCTTCCTATTTTTGTATAATGAGGGTTTGAACCCGATATACCTCTCTTTTATCGAAAAAAAACGAGGAATAGATAATATTTTGTTCCCTTTTGAATTCGCTTTTTCATATCTTTGTATTACCTTTGCAAGTCTGAAAAAAATATATACAAGATGAGAGTACACTTTATTGCTATAGGAGGAAGTGCAATGCACAACTTGGCAATAGCTTTGTGCAAAAAAGGCTATTGTGTTACGGGAAGCGACGATGAAATTTTTGAACCAGCAAAATCAAACTTAAAAAGATACGGACTATTGCCTGAACAAGTAGGTTGGAATCCCGATAAGATAGACGAAAGCATCGATGCGATAATCTTAGGCATGCATGCAAAGGCAGATAATCCCGAATTGATAAAAGCACAGCAAATAGGACTACGCATATACTCTTATCCAGAGTATTTATATGAGGTTGGAAGAGACAAAGCTCGCGTTGTAGTTGGCGGAAGTCATGGAAAGACAACCATAACTGCGATGATATTACACGCTTTGCAAGTTTTGGATATGGAAGTCAACTATATGGTTGGAGCAAAGTTGGAAGGATTTGATGTAATGGTTAAGGTGGATAGTCCAAGTAAGTATATGATATTGGAAGGCGACGAATACTTATCATCAACTTTGGATATGCGACCTAAATTTCACCTTTACAAACCTGATATTGCAATAATCAATGGAATAGCTTGGGATCATATCAATGTGTTTCCGACGTTTGAGAACTATGTTGAGCAGTTTGAGATTTTTGCAAACAAGATAGAGAATGGTGGTCGTTTGATTTATTACAGCGAAGATGAGAATATCAATCGTATAGCGGAGAATGCACGTAAGGATATAAAGAGAATGCCGTATAAGGGTTTGGATTATAGAAATGAAAACGGCAAGACAGTTGTGCTATTTGGAGAAAAGGAATATCCTATGCAAGTTTTCGGAAAGCATAATATGATAAACATGAATGCAGCCATGCTTGCGTGTGAATGTATGGGCATTAGCAATGAGAGATTCTTGACAGCAATGCAGTCATTCAATGGTGCAGCAAAACGTTTGGAAATTTTGGCATCTGATGACAAGCAAGCATTTTATACAGACTTTGCTCACTCACCTTCGAAGTTGAAAGCAACAATAGAAGCCGTTAAAGAACAATATCCTAATAGGAAATTGGTTGCTTGCATGGAGCTTCACACATATTCATCTCTTTCACGCAATTTCTTAGAACAATATAAGGATTGTATGAACAAGGCAGATGAGGCTGTTGTTTACTTCAATCGTCATGCCATAGAGTTGAAACGTTTGGAGGATTTGAGCACAGAACTTGTTGCAGAGGCATTTGGTAAAGATGGTTTGAGAGTTTTTACAGACAAATCAGAGGTTGAAGAATTTGTAAAGAAGAATGCTGGTGAGCAAGTTAATATTCTAATGATGAGTTCGGGAAATTTTGGCGGTGTTGATTTGAAACAATTAGCCAAAGAGGTGATTGGATAATTAAAAATCAAGATTTATATTATGGCAAAGTTTAAGGTAGGAGATAGAGTCAGGTTTTTGAGTAGCTTAGGTTGTGGAGTAATTCGTTCATTCTCGGCTACAAATGTCGCAAATGTGGAAGATGAAAGCGGTTTCGAAATACCAACATTGATAAGCGACTTAATACCCGAATATTGCAAAGAGGCAGAGGGTACAATGTTTGCAAGCCCTAAACCACAAGGCGGAAATGAGGAATTGGAGGTAAGAGAACGTAAATCGGAATCAAAATATAGCGAAGATGATTTTGAAAACGAACAAATAGACGAAAGAATTTCTCCGTTGTATCTTAATAAATTGAGAAATAAAACAAGCGAAGGAGTTTATCTTTGCTTTGTTCCTCAAGAGCAAAAGTGGTTTGTTTATGGTGATATTGACGTTTATTTAGTTAATTTCTCATCTCATCGCATTATTTATTCAATTCTGTTGGATAAAGAGGGCAGGGCATTCGTTTCAGAGGACTTTGGAACATTGGAAAGTGAGGAAAAGGTTTTGGTAAGTACTATTTCAAGAGAGCAAGTTGAGGATTGGAAGAAGGGTTGTGTTCAGTTAATGTTCCATGATGACGAATCAAAAGAGGTACTCTTGCCTGTAAACTGCGAAATGAAAATAAGAACAAGTCGATTCTTTACCGAAGGAAGTTTTATCGAAAATGCGTTCTTTGCAGAGAAAGCAATAGTTTATCCGGTCTGCACAATGTTGTCCGTAGGTACGTTTATGCAAAGTCAAAACAAAGATAATGCAGAAGAATTTGCCAAAATGGATTCCTATAATAAGGAAACGATGGACGAAAACCTTAAAACGACATTCCTAAGCAGGCATCTGATTGACAAAAACACTGCCGAGGTTGATTTACACATAGAAGAACTGATTGAAGATTACGCTTCGTTGAGCAATGAGCAAATGTTGAAGGTGCAAATGGAATATGCAATAAAATGTTTGAATGAAGCGATAATCGAAAACGTGAATAAGATAGTGTTTATTCATGGAGTTGGTCAAGGTGTTTTGAAGAATGAACTTTGCAAGGAGTTGAATAGATATAAGGGATTACATTATTTTGATGCTCCTATGGCAAAATACGGTGTTGGAGCGACACAAGTGTTCATTGGAACCAATTTTGAGAAGATTGTATAGGCGAAAAAGAAATTCGATTTTCGAACAATAAGCAAAGGGAGGTGAAATTTGATTTTTACCTCCCTTTGTTTCGTATTATCAAGTCTTTGTTTCGTTTTTACCGAATCTTCGTTTTAATTTTTTCTTTCTTCGTTTTAGAAAATTCTTTCTTTGTTTTAATTTTCTGAAACTTGATTTTGTTTTTTTGCTTGTTTGTTTTTCTTGAATACTCTCTTTGTCCAGTAAGGTAGAACGATGAATCCCAATAACAGATATGGGTAATAAGTAAATCCTCTCCAAAGAAGAGCGATAGCAGCATGCGTTCCCTCTTTCATAAAATCGCCAAGGAATAAAGGCAATGTAAGTTCGGCTACTCCGCTACTGCCAGGCGTTGGAGAAATACAAAGAACCACCCACATGACTAATTGACGTGTAAACGCCAAAACTTGATCTCCAATAGGCGAAAAAGCAAGCAGAATGCAGTTTAGTACAAGAAATCGCGACGTCCACGAAAAGACTGTACACAAATAGGCTTTTGACCAAAATATAAAGCCCTTATGCTTGAACTCTTGTGAGGAAGTAACTATGTCATCACCCATTTTCTTTACCTTATCTTGTATTTTGCGAAATACTCTCCAAGTTGAAGCCTTGTAAAGCAAACTTTTGAATCCGTGAGGAAAGAAAAAGATAGCCACAAGTATGATTATGGTCAATAGACACATAAATCCGTATCCGATTAAGAAAACTTGAAATTCTCCAAATTCAAATCCGAATATATTGAATCGAAATCCTGTGTTGAAAGCTGCTTGAAATCCTACAAACAATATGGTCAATGGAGTAATTATTATGTAGAATAGATCGTGTAAAAGGGCTGTTATCATCACTATTGCTGTACTTGTGACCAACGGAATACCCTCTATGGATACTATAAAGAAAGCTAAGTCTGAC
>JAGBSA010000252.1 GCA_017632095.1 Bacteroidales bacterium
AATCCCACAACAGATCAACAAACCAGAAGAACCTAACAAACCATTGACAGATATAACAGTCATTACAAAAACACCTATTAACGAAACACCTGTAGAGCAAGGTCCTAAAAATGAGACAGGAAAGACTATAATAAAGGTGGATATCAATATGCAACCTATTGAAGGTAGGTTTGCAACTAATCAAGAAACTCAAACATCTGTGCTAGAACCTGCAATAGCTGTAGCAGAACCAAAAATAGTTTCAATGCAACCAGTTTTCAGACAAGACATTCCTGAAAGACAGAGTTTGAGAAGTCAAGTAGAGTCTTCAATTCAGAAAACAGATAATTTTGTAAAGCAAAATGCTGGCAAAGACTTCAATCAACGAATGGAACAAATAAAAAAGATGAAAGAATTGATGTCAACCGACGAGGGATTGGAGCAAATTATAAACTCTCATCCAACCCCAGAAAATAACTACGACTTGACACAATCATTCTCAGCGCCTAAACAACAATCAAGTTTTTCCTTTAACAAAGGAGGAAGTTTAGGAATAGTTAGCAATTCTGCCCTTAACGCACAAGTGGATTAAGAAAACAATCACGTGAAAGTAAAGATTATAAATAAATCAAAGCACAACCTGCCTGCCTATGAAACAATTCAGTCGGCAGGCATGGATTTACGTGCAAATATTGACGAACCTGTAACTATCCAACCGAAACAACGCGTACTTATACCAACAGGTTTGTTCATTGCATTACCAGAAGGATACGAAGCACAGATAAGACCGAGAAGCGGATTGGCTGCAAAGCACGGCATAACCGTATTAAATTCTCCCGGAACTATAGATGCAGACTACAGAGGCGAGATAAAAGTCTTGTTAATCAATCATTCCGAAGAGCCATTCGAAATAAAAGACTCCGAACGTATCGCTCAAATGGTCATAGCAGCCTACACAAGAGTTGAATGGGAAGAAACCGATGAATTAGACGAAACCACACGAGGAGCAGGCGGCTTCGGACACACAGGAAAATAAAGAAAACAACATGACAATAGAAGAAGCAAATAAAACATTTGCCGAAAGGGTAGCAACCCTAAGGAGGTGTCTTTGACGTAGACGAACTTAAAAGACAAATATCCGAAGAAGAACAACACACACAAGGCGATACCTTTTGGTCAGATCCCAAATCCGCCGAGAAATTCCTTAAACAACTAAGCACAAAGAAAAGCACGGTAGCCGACTATGAGCAAGTGAACTCCGCATACGAAGATTTCCAAGTCATAAGAGAGTTCTACGAACTTGGAGAGATAGACGAAGCGGAAGCAAACGAGAACATAGAAAAGTTAGACAAGCTTATCGAGAGCTTGGAACTTAAAAGCATGCTATCCGAAGAAGAAGACGCACTGTCGGCTATTGTAACCATAAACGCAGGAGCAGGAGGCACCGAAAGCTGTGACTGGGCAGCCATGCTGATGCGAATGTACGTCCGTTGGGCTGAAAGAAACAAATACAAGCTTACAGAAATCGACTACCAAGAAGGAGATGTTGCCGGAGTGAAAAGCGTAAGCTTTCAAATCGATGGAGCAAACGCCTACGGCTACCTTAAAAGCGAAAGTGGCGTGCACCGTTTGGTAAGAATATCACCATTCAACGCAGCAGGAAAACGCCAAACCTCCTTTGCCTCAGTCTATGTCTATCCCGTTGTAGATGAGAATATAGAAATCAATATCAACCCTGCCGACATCGAATGGGACACATTCCGTTCCTCAGGTCCCGGAGGACAAAACGTAAACAAAGTAGAAACCGCCGTAAGACTGCATTACAAACCAGACAACATAGTCATAGAGTGCCAACAAACCCGTTCGCAACTCCAAAACCGCGAGAAAGCAATGCAGATGCTCAAATCGCAACTCTACGAAAAAGAACTACGCAAGAAAAAAGAAAAGATAGCCGAAATAGAAGGCAACAAAAAGAAAATAGAGTGGGGAAGCCAAATCCGAAACTACGTTTTACATCCGTATAAACTCGTAAAAGACGTGCGAACCAATGTCGAAACAACCGACACCGCCGCAGTGTTGGACGGAGACTTGGACGCATTCATCAAAGCCTTCCTGATGGAATACTAAAACCAAAGAACACTACTTCTTTAACTGCTTTTTCTTATCCTTATACACCTGAGCGAGCTTGCCAATCATGGTTTTAAGCTCCTTTTTCTTTGCTTTCACCACGTCGGGATTCTTTTTAGCCCACTCCAACAAAGGTTTGGCACACTCATCTTCCGCCTTTTTCAACTCAGCCTTATTCTTCGCCGCCTTAATCTTCTGTTCGCATTGCTTACACATGGCCTTAGGCTTATCCAAATCCCCTTCCGCAAACGCAAACAAAAACGGCACAACCGCCAAAGCAAGAAATAACTTACGCATACTCATAATTCTGTTTTTTAATCGCAACAAAACCGTCGCATCGGTTCGCAAAAATAAATCCAATCAACCAAATAACGTGAGAAATCCTTGAAAATTATCTGACCAAATCGCAATTTAAGAATCTCAAACTTCGTTTCGGGAAATTCTTTTCAAGAAATAATTCCGTAGAATCAAGATTCGATTTCCTAAAACAAAGTTTCGCAAAAAACAAAACGAGCGTTCGCAAATGCAAAAGCAAGTCGAACGCTCGTTTTTCTTTACCTTATATATATAGGACTTACTCTACGCCCCAGATTTTAACGGTTTTATCATATGAACAGCTGATTATTTTTGTGCCATCGGGACTAAATGTTACGGAAAAGACATAATCTAAATCTCCCTCCAAGGTTTTAAGGCATTCTCCTGTGTTTGCATCCCATATCTTAATGGTTTCATCCCATGAACCGCTGACAATTTTTGTGCCATCGGGACTAAATGCTACGGAAGAGATATAATATGAATGTTCTCCTAAGGTTTTAAGACATTTTCCTGTGTTTGCATCCCATATCTTAATGGTTTTATCCCATG
>JAGBSA010000253.1 GCA_017632095.1 Bacteroidales bacterium
AGAATATTACGCCAATGGCAAACCAAAAGTAGAAGCCTTCTACAAAGATGACAAATTAGATGGAAAAGCGACTTGGTGGTACGAAAATGGCAATAAAGACATGGAGGGCGAATTAAAAGCCGACAAAAGAGAAGGTCACTGGATCTACTACTACAAAAGCAATGGCGAAAAGGGAAGTGAAGGTAAATACTCAAACGATAAAGAAACAGGTCGTTGGACTTACTACTACGAAACCAAAGAAAAATGGATGGAAGGAGAGTATAACGACGGCAAACGCTTAGGATTGTGGATTACATACTACGAAGACGGGAAGGTACACCACAAGGGAAGCTATGTAAACGGCGAAGAAGAAGGCGTTTGGCAAACATGGTACAAAGATGGCAAGGTTTCTACACGAGGAAACTTTGTTGCCGGCAAAATGAACGGCAATTGGGAAGTCTTTTATCCAGATGGACTTCGTAAAACTCAAACATCTTACAAAGACGACTTGAAAAACGGAGTAGAAAACCTTTATGACGAAAACGGAGACTTATATCAAAAAGCCTTTTACACCGAAGGAGTGTTAAACGGACTTTGGGAGAAATATCTACATGGCACACTTATAGAAAAAGGTCTTTACAAAAACGGCAAGAAAGAAGGCAATTGGGTTTTCTTTTCTCCAAATGGAGCAAAGCAAAGAGAACAAGAATTTAGTGAAGGCAAACCTAACGGTCGTTGGGTGGAATACTATTCAGCCGACAAGAAGTCTGCCGAAGGCGAATACAAGAACGGCATCAAGAGTGGCACGTGGAAGAATTATGATAGAAGCGGAAAAGTAAAATCATCTACAAAATTCTAACCCACAAAACAAAGACAACACCACACAATAGCAATAAAAAAACAAATCAAAAATGGCAAAAAGCATATTGGGACTTACACGTTGGAAAACAATTCTTACAATAGCAATATCACTAATAGCAACAAGAATATTCATCATAGATTATTTCTACACAGGACTTACAATGAGTCCAACCGTTCCTATATCGCATTACTCAATCTTTGTATTGGCAACAATTTTGTTTTCTATCGCAGCAAGCATATTTAACGAATACGCAAATCAAGCTCAATACAAACAAATCAGACCCGAAATACAATACATAGGAAACGTAATAAGTGAAAAAACATCTTTGATTTTGTCTTATTCATTTGCAGGGGTGTTTATCGCAACTTGCTATATCATTGGAGCAATCAATGGATTTCTTCATTTAGGTTCAATAGCCATAGCCATAGTATTTGCAATATATCTTTATATAACGAAATATAAATACACCTATTTCTCAGGAAAACTTATCCTATCATTACTTTACGCACTATTATTCTTACTCCCAATAGTCTTTGAAGTCTTTTGCCTAATGTCAAAAGAAGATCTATTTAGAGCAATCGGAGCTCAACAGATAATACCTCTATTTCAAATCGGACTATTCTTTGCATCATTTGCATTCATACTAACATTCCTTACAGAGATAACAAAAGACCTAAGAGACGAAGAAGATGACACCATCTTAGGAAGCAAAACCTTTGTCACAAATTTTGGAGAAAAACTCACAAAAGGCTGTGCTTATTTCTTCACGCTTTTATTGATAGCAGCCGTAGCCTATTTCCAAATACGCTATTATCAACATAGCAAATCGATGATAGTAGTTGGAATGTCTTTATTAGTTCATCTTCCATTGCTTTACTATATGAAAGAGTTGAAATCAGCAAACGCAATACAAGATCACGATTTCTTGGTAAAGCTACTTAATATGGTATTCATATCACTGCTTTTTGCTACCACCACTGTAAAATACATAATGACAAATGCAGTTGTCTAAACTTTTATCCACACATATAATCCTCGCATCTCAATCTCCAAGACGCTTACAATTGCTTCAACAAATGGGATTTCAAGTTACAACAGTCCCACTCGATGTAGAAGAAACCGTAAACGAAAACTTGCCCGATTGGAAGATAGCAGAAGAATTATCTCTCATAAAAAACA
Organism: Bacteroidales bacterium; assembly: GCA_017632095.1. Classification (GTDB taxonomy): domain Bacteria; phylum Bacteroidota; class Bacteroidia; order Bacteroidales; family P3; genus Onthomorpha. The sequence goes on from JAGBSA010000253.1 coordinate 2,021, forward strand.
AAGCCTACACCAAAGAAATAAATGATGGTTCTGTACTTATAACAGCCGACACTTTGGTTTTCGCAGATGGAACCCCTCTTGGGAAACCTCAAAATGAAGAACAAGCAAGAAAATATCTTGAACTTCTAAGTGGTAAAGCTCATAAAGTGATAACCGCATGCACATTGAGAAGCCGCAAACAAGAAATCACCTTTCACCAAACAGCAATGGTGCATTTCAAACCTCTATCCAAAGAAGAAATCTCCTACTATATAGAAACCTATCGTCCATTTGACAAAGCAGGAGCCTATGGCATTCAAGAATGGATAGGATTGATTGGAATAGAACGAATAGACGGTGACTACTATACAATCATGGGCTTACCGTGTCAAAGAATTTTCTCAAGCTTACTTCAACTTGAATTGTAGTATAAATCAAAGCATTATCCCAAACAAAGAGTCAAGAAAATAAATCTTCGTTTTAGAAAAGTTGAATTCAAGTTTCAGAAAATTAAAACGAAGAAAGAAAAATGTGAAACGAAGACTTTTTTTGCGAAAAATAAGGTCTTAAGTGGGCTTTTTTTTGTAATATTGCAAATTCTTTTAATGGAAAAATAAATAATCTGACATATGGCTTTATTGGAGATAAGAGATTTACATGCGAAGATAGGAGAAAGAGAGATTCTCAAGGGAGTTAATTTGACTGTAAACAGCGGAGAAGTTCACGCAATAATGGGTCCTAACGGTAATGGCAAGAGTACGTTGGCCTCAGTCATAGCCGGCAAAGATACTTTCACGGTTACTCAAGGTGAGGTCTTGTTTAAGGGTAAGGATTTATTGTCTTTGCCTGTCGAAGCGAGAGCTGCAGAAGGCGTATTTTTGGGATTTCAATATCCTGTGGAGATTCCCGGCGTTAGTATTACGAATTTCATGCGTACTGCAATAAACGAGCAACGTAAATACAAGGGACTTGATCCTATGAGTGCGAAAGAATTTCTTGCACTTATGGAAGAGAAGAAAAAAGTGGTGCAACTGACAAGCAATTTGGCTAATCGCTCTGTCAATGAAGGATTCTCAGGAGGCGAAAAGAAGAAAAACGAAATTTTTCAAATGGCTATGCTCAACCCAACTTTGTCTATCTTGGACGAAACAGACTCCGGCTTGGATATAGATGCGTTACGAATTGTTGCCGGCGGAGTTAATGCTCTTAAAACCAAAGATAACGCAACCATAGTTATAACTCACTATCAACGATTGTTGGATTATATAGTTCCGGACTTTGTTCACGTTTTGTATGAAGGCAGAATAGTTAAGAGTGGCGACAAATCATTGGCCTTAGACTTGGAAGAAAAAGGCTATGAGTGGATAAAGCAAGAATTAGAAAAAGAAAGATAAGATGGGATTCGAGAAATATTTCACTTCTTCGGGTTGTAATTGTCCTGAACTCAATACTGTGAAAATTCCTTTGAAAGATGGGAAACTTGAAAGCAAGATTGACCTGCCTGAAGAAGTAAAGGATAAGATTATATTTTGCGTTAATGATAACGGAATAAGCATAGAGGTGCTTGCAAACTGCTTTGTAGAAATTCCTTTGCAGATTCAAAATATCATATCAAGCAAAGCGGAAAGCATAAGCAGCATTAAGCTAAACCAAAACTCGCATCTGAAACTCGTACACTGCGATGACTCTTTGCCAAATACCGTTTGCGAACAACACAATAAACTTGACGTGATATTGAACGACGGTGCGTCTTTGGATTACTACAAATTGGAAAACATAAACGATTTTTCTTCAATCTATACTAATGTAAACTTCACTCTCGGCAAAGATTCGGCATTAAAGACTTTCGGTTTGAGCCTCAATGGTCAAATAACATCGAACAAAATCAACGTAACGTTTACTCAAAGTGGAGCCTCGGCAGATTTGAACGGGCTTTACCTTATAGATAAGCAACAAAAATCGTCCACAGAGGTAAAAGTAATGCACTGTTCTCCTAATTGCACATCACGACAGTTGTTCAAAGGAATTGCAGACGACGTTTCGCAAGCCGATTTTCAAGGACATATTTTCGTGGATTATGGAGCTAAGGGAACAGAAGCTCTTCAGAGCAGTAAGAATATGCAATTAACCGATAAGGCTAAGGTAAATACTCAACCGTTTCTTGAAATCTACAATGACGATGTCAAATGTTCACATGGTGCATCGGTGGGACAGTTGGACAAAGAGGCGTTATTCTATCTTAAATCAAGAGGTATCAGCGATAGAAGTGCAAAAATGTTGCTTATGTACGCATTTTGTGAAGAGGTGTTGGCGAAAAGCGATATTGTAGAGTTGAAAGAAAGCCTTGGAGATTTGATTAAACGACGATTAAACGGAGAGTTGTTGAGCTGTGGCGAATGTGTATTTCAATGCAGCAAGACATCAGAAGAATAAAACTTGCAATTATCTCAACGAAAGTCTGAAAGGGAATGAGGATAGCGGTATTTGGTAAACTTCTAAGAAAGGAAGACTTGATTCATGTTCGCAATCTGTTTGAGCAGATTATGAATGAGAGTGGTTCTGTCTTGATTTTCGAAGATTTTTTGAAAGATTTGAACGAGCAATTCGAACTTTCGAAGGATTATTGCTTTGAATCTTTTTCCTTAAACGACGTTTCAAACTTGCAAGCCGACATTTTGTTTTCCCTTGGTGGCGATGGAACTTTTTTAGACACGCTGTCCATTTGTGGAAAAGGAGACTTGCCTGTTTTAGGTATAAATTTAGGACATTTAGGTTTTCTTACAAGTGTCGGAAGAGAAGATTGCGACAATTTATTGGAGAAACTAAAACATGGATTGTTCAAGATAGAGGAGCATTATTTGCTTAAAGCAGATTGGGAAGGTGCCACAAAAGAACATCTTGCGATAAACGAGGTTTGTGTCAGGGGTTTGTCTCCTTCAGAACTTTTAGAGACGGAAGTATATGTTAATGGCGAATATCTAAGTACTTATTCTTCTGACGGGCTTATTGCAGCTACTCCGACAGGTTCAACAGCCTATTCGATGAGTTGCGGAGGTCCAATCATAAGTCCTCAATCCAAATGTATATGTCTTACACCTATTTCACCACATAACCTAACTCATCGTCCTCTTATCATACCTGAAGATTCTGAAATAGAGTTTAGAATCTCTCATTCAAAGAATCAGGTCAGCTTACACTTGGATTCACAAAATTATCTTTTGAATCCACCGGCTCGAATCTTGATAAGAAAAGCCGAGAAAAAGCTTAAATTGGTCAGAATGGAAAACAACAGTTTTTTCTCTGCAATAAGGAACAAATTGATGTGGGGAACCAATCTGAGAAACACAAACAAAAATGACTGAAAAGAAAAGAATAGCTATATTGGGTTCAACAGGTTCTATTGGCAAACAGGCATTGGATGTGATAAGTCAGCATAGCGATTTACTCACTGCCGAAGTGCTGACAGCAAATAATCAAGCCGATGAACTGATTGCTCAAGCCCTTAAATTCAAACCTAACTGCGTTGTTATTGCAAACAAGGATTTGTATCCGAAAGTAAAGGAAGCATTGAAGGATACAGAGACTAAGGTGTTTGCAGGTAGCGAATCGATAAACGATGTTGTACAATTGGATTGTGTAGATGTCGTTTTGACTGCCCTTGTCGGCTTTTCGGGTTTGCGACCAACCGTTAAAGCAATCGAAAGTGGCAAAGTGATAGCCTTATCCAACAAAGAAACACTCGTAGTCGGCGGAGAATACATCAGCCGCTTAGCAGTAGAAAAGCGAGTTGCCGTTTTGCCGGTCGATTCTGAGCATTCGGCGATTTTTCAGTGCCTTTGCGGAGAGGCAAACAACAAAATACGCACGATTTATTTGACTGCATCGGGTGGACCTTTCAGAACAATGAGCTTAAAGCAAATGGAGGAAGTCTCAGTTGCCGAAGCATTAAAGCATCCTAATTGGTCGATGGGACGAAAGGTTACAATAGATTCCGCAAGTATGATGAACAAAGGCTTAGAGATGATAGAAGCAAAATGGTTGTTCGGAGTAGATTCACAAAACATCAAAGCGGTTGTTCATCCTCAAAG
>JAGBSA010000254.1 GCA_017632095.1 Bacteroidales bacterium
AACAAATCTCCAAGATATTTTCACCACAGGTCGTAAACCCGTTTGAACGTCCGCTTTTGGACACAGAAAAGTGGCAGTTAATCGAGGGAGAGTTTATTGCAAAGGGTGGAGAACGCTTTTTGACAATAGGAAACTTCTATCCTGCAGAACATAGTAACGTTTTATTTCCTGCATTCTTGAAAGAGATATTACCGGGTGCTTATTACTACATTGACGACGTTGAATTATACTGTTTGACTTGCAATCAGAAAAAAGAGCTTCCTGAAAAGCAAGTAACGATAACAAAAACCAAAGATGAGAAGCGTTATGAGGTTGGACAGGTTATTGTTTTAGAAAATATTTTCTTTGATTTCGACAAGAGTGTTCTACTGCCTCAAAGTTTTGTTGAGTTAAAAAAACTCACTGAAATTTTGAATACTCACCCTACTATGAAAATTGAACTTTCCGGACATACAGATAGTAAAGGTAAGGACAAGTATAATCAAGTTCTTAGTGAGAATCGTGCCAAAGCTGTCTATGATTATCTCATCGGAAAGGGTATTAGCAAAGACAGATTAAAGTATAAGGGCTACGGAGCAAAACAACCTATCGCTGACAACTCAACTGATGAAGGTAGAGCGAAGAATAGACGAGTGGAATTCAAAATAACATCAATGTAATGGCTAACGAGAAACAAATACATCCTTTTGTAGATAAAAGAATTGAAGATTACTGCAAAGAAAACACAAGTCCTGAAAGCGAAGTATTAAGATACATAGATAGAGAAACTCACTTACGCTTTTTAAGGCCAAAGATGATTAGTGGCAATTGGCAAGGTAATCTATTAAAAATTTTGTCTTTGCTCGTTGAGCCTAAGAATGTGTTAGAAATTGGCACGTTTACAGCATACGCTACTTTATGTCTTGCTGAGGGATTGGTAAAAGATGGTGTTGTTCACACAATCGAACGTGATATTCTTTTAGAAGATTTTATTCTTGAAACGATTGAGAAATTCGGATACCAAGACAAAATAAAATTACACATGGGAAACGCTATGGAAGTCATAGATACAATTGAAGGAGATTTCGATATGATTTTCATAGATGCAGATAAAGCAAACTATCCTGCTTATTTAGAAAAATGTATCTCTCGTCTAAGAAGTGGAGGTTTGATTATAGCCGACAATATTTTGTGGTACGGGAAAGTAGTCTTACCTGTAAAAGAATCAGACAAAGAAACAAAAGCTATAAAGCAATTCAACGAAACTCTGAGTCAAGATCCAAGATTCGATGCCGTTATTTTACCAATTCGAGATGGGATAATGGTTGCTAGAAAGAAGTAAATGGCATTGCCGAAAAGCCAGTTCCGAAGCCCATACTACCAATTCCGTATGACATATAAGGATTATGATACATCGAATACGGATAACAGAACATCATAGGGTTATTTGATTCAACTATTGTTAAAGATACGCTTAACAAAGATTCGTTTGAGAACTTGTAAGTAAAGTTTGCATTTACCCCATGGGTATAATAAGACGTTCCTCTATAACTTGACAAAAACTGATGAGGACTTAAAAAATCGCTAAACGCATTAAGGCTTATCAGCATCTTAGGATTAACCAAATAAGCTAAGCCTATATAAGTAGATGTTTTGACATAATTTCTTGAATATGGTGCTTTGTCTTCATATTCTTTGAACATATGAGAAGAAACCAAACCACCCCCTACTCCTAACCTTACTCCAAATTTAGGAGTAATCCATTTAGAGTATTCAAAAGAAGTGTTATTCATATAAAAAGGCTCTCCACAAAAATCTCTTCCCATAACAAGACCTGTGGATAAGCGATAATCGCCATAATTCACCGAATCCGTTTCTTGAGAGTACAATCTAGGAGCATCCAATAAGAATACAGATAGAAACAACAAAGAGATAATCAAAAATTTTCTCATATTATTACAACGAAACAATCAATGATTTTGTTGTTTGGCACAGATTAATATTTTACCATCTTATTCCATGTTGCCAATTATCCAAGAAATAACTCAAACTGATAGATATAAGATGTTGGTGAGGAGAAGATGGAACGGCAATATCAAAATATTCAAATGCAGTTGAGTGTTCCATTCCCTTTGCCTCGTAACGTTCTTTGAAGTTTTTATTGTAATCGTATAACGGAGTCAAACTATATTGGTAAGTTAACATCAATTGAAAACTTTTATACTCCGCTCCCAACGAAAATTGTAAGCCTGCGTCAACACCCAAAGTTCCTTTCGAGGCAAATGTATCATCTTTATCTTTCCAGTAAACTTGTCCGTGTACAGTTGGATCAAAGCAAATCAAGTTATGCGCTCCCATTTCAGGGTCTAAAGATGGTTTGTTTGCATTCAAATGTTGTCCTCTTGGCTTTTCATTTTCTCCATAGTGGTCTTCAAAATCAGTAAATCCGAACAACCCTACTCCAAAGAAAGCTCCGGCAGATGCAAATACTCTCCAATCATCACTCAATTCATACTTATACATTACATCTATAGGAATCTGTAAATAGTTTGCAGCTGCATCAATCTCAACATTTTGAGTAAACAACTTGTAGCCTTTTGTTGTCAAAATCAAATTTCCTTGCAAGAACCAAGAGTCTGACAATTGGGCTTGTCCTGCAAAGCCAACATTAAATCCATACTTAAATGGTTTAGTATCTGTAAAGCCTATGTAATTCAACTGTTCGTCAAAGTATGCTAAGCCGTTATATATATCCAATCCTTTGGCTGATGTCAAATCACTCATGTTAAAACCAGCTCTAAATCCTAATCTGACAAGTGGTGCTTTGTTACGACGCTGAGCCTCAGCCTCAAATCCATTCAACAAAACCAAAGCTAACAACGCCAATCCGAAAAAATATCTTACGTTTTTCATTTTTCAATAATGCTTTTATCTTCAAAGGTGCAAATGTAATACTTTTTCCTGTAACCGCATAATGTTTTCATCTTTTTCTTTCTTCGTTTCAGTAAATTTCTTTCTTGATTTCAGTTCTCTAAAACGAAGAAAGAAAAAATTAAAACGAAGATTCAGTAAATTGAAATCAAGATTTATTTTTGATTGATTTTGATTCTATTTTTTTCTTTACTTTTGCAGACTGAATGATGTAGTAATTAGGATATATTTTTTCAAAGATATGAGACAAGTAATCAAACTTCTTTTCATCGCAATTTTATTTTTCTCTTGCAGCAAACAAAGCTCAACACAAGAAAATCAAGAAGGGTATGTCTGTTTTACCGACTACTATGGCAGAAGTAAAAAAATAAATACAAATCCTCAAAAAGTAATTTCACTTTCTCCGGGAATCACAGAATTGATATTCGATATAAAGATGGGCAAACGAATTGTTGGTCGAACAAATTACTGCAACTATCCGCCAGAGGCAAAAAACATTAAAAGCATGGGAGGAATAAGTGATGCGAATATTGAACTCATTGTAGCACAACAGCCTGATCTTGTATTAACTGCTTCAATGGTGTCAAAACAAATGATAGAGAGATTGGAAAGTCTTGGTTTGAATGTGGTATGTCTTCCTGAGCGCAATAAAGTTTCAGATGTCTATGAAACGA
>JAGBSA010000255.1 GCA_017632095.1 Bacteroidales bacterium
AAGAAGACTTGAAACAATACAAAAAAAAAGACGCTTCATCAAAAACTGAGAAGCGTCTTTTCTTTTCGTACTCCGGACGGGACTTGAACCCGTACGAACGCAATGTTCACAGGATTTTAAGTCCTGCGTGTCTACCAATTCCACCACCAGAGCCCGTTGGACTAAAAAAAAATCCGAAATAATCGGATTCTTTCTTTGTGGAGCGGAAAACGAGACTCGAACTCGCGACCCCAACCTTGGCAAGGTTGTGCTCTACCAACTGAGCTATTTCCGCCTGATTTGCGAATGCAAAGATAGATCTTTTTTTTGAACCCACCAAATATAAATTAAAGTTTTTCCAACTTTTTTTTGATTTCGTATAATTTGTTTAAGGATTCAATAGGTGTAAGATTCTCTATGTCAGTTTCTAATATGCTATCTTTAATTTCTGATAAAATTGGATCATCTAACTGAATAAAGCTGAGCTGAACGCCATTCTGAGCCTCAGATTTTGATTTTCGTTCTACTTTTTTAGCTTTTGTCTCCTTGTTTTCAAGTTGTGAAAGCATATATTCAGCTTCTTCCAATACTCTTTTCGGCATTCCTGCCAGTCTTGCGACGTGTATTCCGAAGCTTTGTTCGCTTCCACCTTTGTCTATTTTCCTTAAGAAAATTACTTCTTTACCTGATTCTTTTACTTTTACATGATAGTTCTTTATTCTATCATATTGCCCTTCCATATCTATCAATTCATGATAGTGTGTTGCGAAAAGGGTTTTTGGTTTGCATTTATTATCATGCAGATATGAGGCAATAGCCCATGCAATTGAAACTCCATCATAAGTAGATGTACCTCTACCGATTTCATCTAAAAGAATAAGACTGCGTTCTGAGATATTGTTAAGAATACAAGCCGCTTCATTCATTTCAACCATAAAAGTACTCTCTCCAGATGAGATATTATCACTTGCACCTACTCGTGTGAAGATTTTATCTACTATTCCTATTTCAGCCATCTTTGCAGGCACGTAAGAGCCTGTTTGAGCCATCAAAGTAATCAAAGCAGTCTGTCTGAGGTATGCACTTTTACCCGACATATTTGGTCCAGTTATTATACAGATTTGCTGAGTTGCTCTATCAAGATAAACATCGTTTGCAATATATTCTTCACCCGGAGCAAGAGATTTTTCAATCACAGGGTGGCGTCCGTCTTTTATTTTTATGCTTGTTTCATTTGTAAGTTTAGGTCTTACATAATTGTTCTCAATGGCAAGTTGTGCAAAAGACAAAAGGCAATCCATGCTTGCTATTACTTGAGCATTGTTCTTCAAAATATTGACATATTGAAGTGTTGTGGAGATAACATTGGCGTAGATTTGATTTTCGATTTGAGAAATCTTGTCCTGTGCAGTCAGTATGCGGTTTTCCAAATCTTTAAGTTCCTCTGTAATATATCTTTCGGCGTTTGCAAGTGTTTGTTTTCTAATCCACTCTTGCGGAACCTTGTCTTTGTGAGTGTTAGTTACCTCAATATAATATCCAAATACGTTATTGTAACCTATTTTCAAAGATGGGATACCGGTTTTCTCGCTTTCGTTTATTTGCATTTCTTCAAGCACTTTGCGAGAGTTAAGAGCCAATTCCCTCAATTCGTCTAACAAAGTATCAACACCTTGTGCTATTGCACCGCCTTTTGCAATGTTGTTAGGAGCTTCAGGGTGTATGTATTTTTCAAGAAATTCCTCCAATTCGGAACAAGGATTCAATTTGTTGGCTTCGGCTTTCAAAATTTTGCTACCGCAAGATGATAGCTCATTTTTTAGTTTCTGAATTTCTCTTATAATGAATTTCAGATTCAAAAGTTCAGAAGGTTGTATTCTTCCAAAGGCAAGGCGAGATATAAGCCTTTCCAAATCACCTATTCTATTGACATATTCGCACGCATTATTCTTTAACTCATCGTTTTCGATGAATGATTTTACTATGTTTTGACGATGTTCAATTGCTTCCAAGTCTAAAAGCGGCAAAACAATCCATCGTTGCAACATTCTAAAGCCCATATTGCTTTGAGTCCTATTCATGATACTCAAAAGCGTCTTTGCATTTTCGTGAGGCGAGGAAACCAATTCGAGATTTCTGATAGTAAACTTATCCAACCAAAGATAGTTGCTACTTTTTATAAGAGAAATTTGGCTGATATGACTTATTTGTGTGTGCAAAGTTTCTTTCATATAGGTCAAAGCCGCAGCTGCAGCAATGATACCTTCTTTGCAATCTTCAATACCAAATCCTTTTAGTGATTTTGTGCCGAAATGCTCATTCAAAGTTTCGTTTGCATAATCGGAGTTGAATACCCAATCTTCGTAGGTTTTGATATATACACTTGAACTTTGCGTTTTTTGAATTTCTCTTAAATATTTTTTCTGTATAACAATCTCTTTCGGAGATAGGGATTGAATTAGCTTTTCGGCTTCTTCTTTATCGCCTTGATTTATGAAGAATTCACCTGTTGATATGTCCACAAAAGCCACTCCAACCATCAATTTACCAAAGTGAATTCCGCAAAGGTAATTGTTAGTTGAGCCATCGCTTGTCTTATCGTTATAACTCATTGACGGAGTTACCACTTCTGTAACGCCTCTCTTGACAAGCCCTTTGACAGTCTTCGGGTCCTCTAATTGTTCGCAAATAGCAACTCTCTTACCTGCTCGCAAGAATTTAGGCAAATAAGTATCCACTGCATGATAAGGGAAACCTGCTAATTCGTTTTCATCACCTCCACCTCGCTTTGTAAGAGTGATTCCAAGTATTTGTGAAGTTATGATAGCATCTTGTCCAAACGTTTCATAGAAATCACCGACTCTGAATAATAAAATTGTGTCAGGATATTCTGATTTCAAAGTGTTGTATTGTCTCATTAAAGGAGTGTCGGAGTCTTTCTTGCCTGCCATATTTTGTATCTTTCTTATTGATTGTATGTTTGCAAAGGTACAAAATATTTTGCTTTCTTTTACTATTCAAAACCTTGGGATAAGGAATAGGGGGTTAAGCTTATAGAACGCTTTATGTTAGATGCTGTTGAAATGAGAAAAGAAATGACAAAATTTTTTCTTCGTTTTGGAAAAATAAAACGAAGATTCAGCAAACTGAAACTTAGTTTTGATTTATTGAAACGCTGTTTGGCTAAAATAAAAACAGGCTCTCTATGATAGAAAGCCTGTAATAGTTAAATATAATCAAAGTATGAACAAGTCTTTATCCAAGATAAGATTGCAAAATTTGAGAACGTGAAGTGTGTTTCAAACGTCTTATTGCTTTTTCTTTAATTTGACGCACTCTTTCGCGAGTTAGGTCGAATTTTTCACCGATTTCGTCCAATGTCATAGGAGGGTAGCCTTCTAATCCGAAGAACATCTTAATTATATCTCCCTCTTTAGGCGATAAAGTGGAGATTGCACGGTTTATTTCCATCTTTAAGCTTTCGTACATCAACTCTGACTCAGGTGTAGAGCCGTCTTCGTTCTTCATAAAGTCGTACATAGTGTTCTCTTCGTCCGAAGCGAGAGGAGCATCCATTGAAAGGTGTTTGCCACCATTGCGAAGGTTTTCGCTAACTTCTGAAACAGGCATATCCAATTCATCTGCCACCTCGCCAGCATTTGGAGCGCGCTCATATTTTTGCTCCAATTGTGCGTATGTTTTAGAAATTTTGTTCAATGAACTTATCTTATTGAGTGGTAAACGCACGATTCGCGATTGCTCTGCCAAAGCTTGTAAAATCGATTGTCTGATCCACCATACGGCATACGAAATAAATTTGAATCCTCTTGTCTCATCAAAACGCTGAGCGGCCTTTATAAGACCAAGGTTTCCTTCATTGATCAAGTCAGGAAGGCTCATGCCTTGATTTTGATATTGTTTTGCTACAGAAACAACAAAACGTAGGTTTGCCTTTGTAAGTTTTTCTAAGGCGATTTGGTCACCGGCTTTGATTCTTTGAGCCAATTGTACCTCTCCCTCAGGAGAAATCATCTCCAATCTACCGATTTCTTGTAAGTATTTGTCCAAAGAGGTAATCTCTCTGTTGGTTAGCTGCTTTGTTATTTTAAGTTGTCTCATTTTTTATTTATATAATTTCAAAACAAAAACTACAAGTATTACGACCATTTGCAAAAAATGGTTACACTTTTTTTTGATAAAAATAGTCTTTTTTACCGATTAATACGTCTTTATTTAATGGTTATTTTGCGAGAAATCCTCACTCCATTTACGCTAACATTGATAAAGTAATATCCTTGTGGGTATTGGCTAACATCGATTTCAGTAGGCAAATTATCCCAAACTCGGAGTACTCTACCGGTAGCGTCTATTAGTTGAGCATCTTTTAATTCTGAGGCATCGGTTTCAAAACGTATAATTTTGTCTGCAGGATTTGGATACACCTTAAAGTTAATCACACCTCCATTGGTTGCATCTATTCCTTGATCTCCAACTAATACGGTGTGGATTTCAGTCCATGGTGAAATATCATCAGAAGAGCAGATAGCCCTTACCTTAAATTCCCATCTGCTTCCTCGTTCTAGGTTGCGGAGAGTAAATCTTGGATAATGGCTTACCGTTGCTGATGAAAAGTTTACGGCAAGTGCTTCTTTATAATTAACTTCCCATTGAATATAAGGGTTATCCTCTACATCGTCCCAAGTACATATGATAGTCTCATCGCCTTTTGTTTGATAGTGTTCGCAGATAAGATTTGTTGGAGTTTGACAACTTTCGTTCATTGTTTCGGTTGTGAAATTTATCATAGAAGCATTGATTGCCGAATCGCTATTACAATGGGAGTAAAGCCAAAGAGTATATTGTGTATTCGGAGAAAGGTTTTCTAAACTATAAGGTGATGTGATTGCGTTTTGGCGTATTGTGTCATTGGTTTCAGTATTTATTAGAGCAATGTCAAAAGCGGTGTTATTGTCATAAGCAGTCCAATCAAGTGTTGCCGAATTGTCTGTGATATGGCTTACAGATAAATTTTCAGGAGTAAGGCATGTGTCTTTTATACATAAATTCGTAATGTTAAAAGCTGATGTTCTATCTTCGGATTGTTCCATGCGGAAAGTGAAAATAGCTCTTTGATAGTTTGCAATTTCACTTAATAATATTGAGTTCTCTCCTGTGTGTAACGTTTGCAAAAGTGTAGGTGTTCCATTTTGCTCACAGACAAACAACTGAGGCAATGCTCCACTTATAAAGTCGAGTGTGAATGATAATACAGGATTTGCTGCTTCTGAAAGACTAAACATAGGACTTTGAAGTTCATTTGGAGAAATTCTCCAACAGTTGTAATCGAAGCAAAAGCCATTTTCAATATTGTGTTTGATTGTATCGTTAACTTGATAAGGGAATTGAGTTATTGGAGAACACAATGTGTGAACATATATCGGTGTTGAGAATAAACTAGTATCTCTGTTTGTAGATATAGCTCTTAATTTGATTTGATACAATGTATTTTCTGATAAATTTTCTAAGGTAGTTGTATTTTGTGCTACTTCGATTTGAGAAACTGACTGTGAGTTTGTATTAGTTAGCTCGATTAACCAATTTTGTGCAACGGTATCCGGAGCCCATGTAATTGTTGCAGAATTTTCATCAAACGCAGTAAGAGTCAAGTCTGTTGGGGTATTTATTATAACACTTGTTGCAAAGACAGCTGTATCAGACCAGAAACTTTGTTCATCTCCGCAATCTGCTTGAACCCTAAAAGTATAGCTGGTGGCACTTTGAAGATTTGTCAAAGCATCATTTGGAATCACCTCATCTATTCTTTGCCAAGAGTCAGAGTTAGTTGGTTTATATTCTAAATTATACGAAGATTGGTTGTCTCTAACATCCCAAGCTAAT
>JAGBSA010000256.1 GCA_017632095.1 Bacteroidales bacterium
AAATTTCATTTCATCGGATTATATGCCTTATTCTTCAAAGTAACAAAACCTCTTATGCTTTGCTTACTTCGTTCCAAAAATCCGAATCTAAGAGTGCTTAATTTGTATAAACTAGGCGTATTCTGCAAGGCTTAATTTAGAGTTATAAAACAAAAAATAAAAGCGACTGAACACATAAGAATCAGCCGCTTTTTGTTAAATAACTAAATCTTTTCTTAGTTTTTAATCACTTTTCTTACTATTATATTTTCGCCAAAGTAAAAATTCAAACAATATATTCCCTTTGGCAAATCGCCAATGTTGATTGTATTTGTATTTTCTTCCTATTCCAAGTCGAAAATTTGGAAATTGAGAGTTGTCAAATCAAAACACAATAGTTTATCTTCAAGTTCCGATTTACCATTTACAAGAAAGCGTATTGCCTCATTTGTTGCCAAAGTTGCAGCAAGAGAAGGCAACGTACCGATTACTGCTTTACTTGAATTTTCTTTTTGTTTCAACTCATCTTCATTTGGAAAGAGCGTTCTGTAATTTGCTTTTCCATTATTGGGTTCAAAAAACGCAACCTGCCCGCTTGTTTCGCTTATAGCGCAATAAACAAACGGTTTCTTCAATCTTTGACATACATCATTGATTAGGTATCTCGCTTTGAAATTATCTGTTGCGTCCATCACCAAATCATATTCCGATATTATCTTCTCTGCAATTTCCTCGTTCAAAAAGCAATCGAAAACCTCAAATTCACAATCCGAATTTAATTCTTTAAGATTCTCGCACGCCATTTCGGCTTTTGACTTCCCCGATTGCTTTTCTCGGTAAAGTATTTGCCTATGTAGATTGCTTAAACTCACCTTATCACTATCCATTAAGCCGATTTTGCCAACTCCGGCCGCCGTAAGATAAAGCGAAATCACAGAGCCCAAACCGCCAAGTCCTACCACAAGACACTTAGATGCCAAAAGACACTCTTGTCCCTTTTCTCCAAAGTTCTCTAATAAGATTTGGCGGTTGTATCTCTTTTTTTGTTCCTCTGATAACATTAATTCAGTATTTTATCCCAATCTTTGAAAATAACATCATAGCCTTGTGAGCGAACCATTCTTTCCATCTGCTCAACGCTTCGGTCATCGTTCACATGGAATTGTTCTTTCTCTATATCAGGATTTGAATAACCGCCCGGTTCTGTTCGACTTCCTGCACTCATCGAAGTAATCCCGAGACTAACAAAGCGATTCCTCATCTGCTGAGTTTCTCTTGTTGACATAGTTATTTCAACGTCGTTGTCAAAAAGGCGAAACGCCCATATAATTTGAGCAAATTCTTTTTCATTTATGCAATACGCCGCTTGGTATCCTCCTGCTGCAGGACGCATTCTTGGAAAGGAAATAGAATATTTTGTTTTCCAATAATTCTTTGTCATAAATCTGAGGTGCATTGCAAGATATGTCATCTCAGTACGCCATTCCTCCAAACCAATTAAAGCACCCATTCCAACACGATGCATACCTGCTTGAGCCAAACGTTCAGGCGTCGCCAACCTATACTCATAATTGCTCTTCATTCCTTTAGGGTGATAGTGTTTATAGCGGTTTTCGTGATAGGTTTCTTGATAAACATAAACCGAATTGGCTCCTGCTTTAATCAAACGCTCATATTCATCTTTCTTCATAGGGAAAACCTCTAAGTTAATCGCCGAAAAATAAGGACGACACAACTCAATAGCATGCTCAATGTAAGAAACACCCGCATTCTTATGGTTTTCTCCCGTAAGCAAAAGCACATTATCATAACCCATTGCTTTGATAACCTTTATTTCTTCCAAGATTTGTTCATCATTAAGCGTCACCCTGCACATTTCATTGTTGTGATTAAATCCACAATATATGCAATGGTTGCTACATTCGTTCGAAAGATACATAGGGATATAGAATTGCATCACCTTACCAAAACGTTTCTGAGTTATGTTTCGACTCATCTGTGCCATGTGTTCAAGATATTTTTCACCTTTTGGAGAAATTAGTGCCTTGAAATCCTCTATATCCAAACGTTTTTTTGACAATGCTCTGACAACATCATTTTCTGTTTTAGCATAAATGCTTTCTGTCACATCATTCCAATCAATTGATTTTATGGTATCATAAAACGTTGTTTTCATTTCTTCGTTTTAGTTTTTTAATTCTTCGTTTTGATTTTCCCTTTCTTCGTTTCAGAAAATTCTTTCTTCGTTTTATTTTTGCGATACTTCTTTTGAAATTCTCATTGCACAGAAATTCGGTCCACACATTGTGCAATAAGGAGTTCCTTTCAGCTTTTCAACCCCATAATATTCCATAGCCTTTTCCGGATCTAGCGAAAGATTAAATTGATCTTTCCATCTAAATTCAAATCTCGCCTTACTCAAAGCATTATCCCTCAACATAGCCGCCGGATGTCCCTTTGCAATATCGGCAGCGTGTGCAGCAATTTTGTAAGCCATGATTCCCTCTCTCACATCTTCTTTATTTGGCAAAGCCAAGTGTTCTTTCGGTGTTACATAACAAAGCATAGATGTTCCAAACCAGCCAATCATAGCCGCTCCTATTGCAGATGTAATATGGTCATAAGCCGGAGCAATATCCGTTGTCAAAGGTCCAAGAGTATAAAATGGAGCTCCATGACAATATTCCTTGTGTTTATCCATATTTTCCTTGATTTTGTGCATTGGCACATGGCCAGGCCCTTCGATAAGAACTTGAACGTCATAACTCCATGCAACTTTTGTCAATTCGCCCATTGTTTTCAACTCTCCAAATTGAGCTTCGTCATTTGCATCTGCAATACTGCCAGGACGCAATCCGTCTCCTATGCTCACTGCAACGTCATATTGTGCTAGCAATTCGCATATTTCTTCAAAGTGAGTAAACAAAAAGTTTTCTTGATTGTGAATTGACATCCACTTTGCCATAATTGAACCACCTCGAGAGACGATTCCCGTTAGGCGTTTGGCAATCAATGGCAGGTGTTCTTGCAATAGCCCAGCGTGAATGGTGAAATAATCTACCCCTTGCTCACATTGTTCTATCAAAGTATCCTTAAAAATCTCCCAATTAAGATTTTCAACTTTTCCATTAACCTTTTCCAATGCTTGATACAAAGGAACGCTTCCCATTGGCACGGGACAATTTCGTATAATCAACTCTCTGATTTCGTGAATATGGTTTCCGGTTGACAAATCCATGATTGTGTCAGCCCCTAACTTCGCAGAATAAACCGCTTTCTCCACTTCCTTTTCCATATCGCTTGAAAGAGCAGAGTTTCCTATGTTCGCATTTATCTTAACCAAAAATTCACTACCTATAATCATAGGTTCTGCTTCGGGGTGATTGGGATTTGCAGGGATAACTGCACGACCTGCTGCAACTTCTTGACGAACAAATTCAGGGGTTATTTGACTCTGACCATTGTTTTCTCGTCCTTAGTTCTCCCTTATTGAAACGTATTCCATTTCAGGAGTAATTATACCTTTCTTTGCCAAAGCCATTTGAGTAATTCTACAATTTGGTTTTGCCTTATAAGGAAGATGTGTTTGCTTAAATCGAAAGGCTTTAATAGATTCATCATTCAACCTCTCATTGCTGTAAGTTGATGTAAAGGAATCAAGTTTCATTATATCATCTCTTTGATTCAGCCATTTATCTCTTAATCTTGGCAATCCCATTTCAAGATTTGTTTTCACTGAATCATCGCCAAAAACTCCTGAAGTGTCATACAATCTTATCGAACCATTGGAACAAGCTTTTCCATCGACGATTGTATCAGTCAATTCAACTTCTCGCATTCCTACTTCAATGTCATGCAATTCTCCTTTCACATATACTTTCTTTGAAGCACTGCTTAAACAATTTGTATCTTGTATATTTTCCATTATCTTTTCTTTTTAATTAAACATATCTTTGATTTAGAAATTCAAAAACTCAGTTAGAGGCGATGAGGCCTGAGCTGATTGAAACACAGTAGCCAATCCGCTTTCGTAAGCTTGTCTTCCTGCTTCCACTGCCTTAGAAAAGGCTTCTGCCATTTGAATTGGATTGCCGGCAATTGCGATTGCAGTATTCACAAGCACTGCATCGGCACCCATTTCCATTGCTTCAGCGGCATGACTTGGTGCTCCAATACCTGCATCTATTACAACAGGCACATTACTTTGGTCTATTATTATTTCCAAAAGCTCTTTTGTAACCAATCCTTTGTTGGTTCCGATTGGTGCAGCCAAAGGCATGACTGTTGCAACGCCAACTTCTTCCAATTGTTTGCAGAGTATAGGATCTGCTTGCACGTATGGCAAAACGATAAAGCCGTCTTTCACCAATATTTCGGCAGCTCGCAATGTCTCTATGGCATCTGGGAAGAGGTGTTTGGGGTCTGGGTGAATTTCAAGCTTCAACCAATTTGTTTGAAGAGCTTCTCGTGCCATCTGAGCGGCGAAAACAGCTTCTTCTGCAGTTCTTACGCCCGATGTATTAGGCAATAAGATTACTTCATTCCTGTCTATGTGTGCCAACATATCATCTTGCTCTGCGTTTTCTATGTTTACACGTTTCATTGCGGTGGTTACCATTTGCGTTTTTGAAGCTTTGATAGCTTTACCCATTATTTCATTTGAAGGAAACTTTCCTGTACCCAAGAATAATCTCGATTCAAATGTATGTCCTGCTATTACTAATTTGTCCATATTTAATATCGTTTTAATTAGTCTTTGTTTTAATTTTCTATTTCTTTGTTTTAATTTTCTAAAACTTGATTTTATTTTTCCAATTCTTCGTTTTATTTTGCCGAATCTTTTATTCGCTGAAACAGCTCTTTGATTGTGTTTTGAGGGTTTGAAGCTTCCAAAATCAGTGATGAAATAGCAATTCCATAAACTCCTGTTTCCACTATCTGATTCACGTCTTCGAGTCTTATTCCTCCTATTGCGTAAATCGGCAATTCAATATCCATCTGCCTACATTGTTGCATTATATCTTTGTAACCCTGTATCCCTAATATCGGACTTAGCTTTTCTTTTGTCTGAGTAAAACGAAAGGGTCCTAAACCTACATAATCGGCAGATAATTCTTTTGCTTGTTGTATTTGTTCAAAATTATTGCAAGTCAATCCGACTATTTGATTATCCTTAATCTTTGTTTTGACAGATTTAATGTTCTCGTCGTTTTGTCCGATATGCACTCCGTCAAAACCAAGAGAGCTTGCCAAATCCGCATTGTCGTTCATAATCAAACAAGCTTTGTATTTACTGCACTCTTCCAATAATTCGTAGGCTGTTTGTTTGATTTGCTCAATCGGACTATGCTTCATCCTAAGTTGTATCAGCCTTATACCATTGTCTAATGCCAATTTAGCACTCTCAATGTAGGAATACTTCTCATTTGTGTGCGTTATAAAATATATTCTATCCATTTCTATCTCTCTTTTTCTTGCCAAAGACAACCCAACATCGCAGCTGAGGTAAATCCTATTTCTTTTAATTCTGCCAATCGCTCAAAATTCACTCCCGAAAGTGCAAAAACATTTCTATCAATCACTCCTTGCTCAACGGCTTTTTTTAATTCAGTTTTTGAAAACCTCGACTCATATCCTTCTTTGCTTATACTATTATATATAGGCGAGAGAAAGACATAATCACACTTGGTTTTCCATTGCCTAACCTCGGCAAGAGTATGACAACTTCTGCTTATCCTACCTTGAAAGCCTATGGGAATTTCATAATTATTGCGTTGGTTAAGATGCACTCCGCCTATCTGCAACTCTTTTGCCAATTCGGTGCAATCATGCACAGACAAACGCTTTCTTATTTCAAGTGGCAAGTCTTCAAACCAATGCAACATTTGTTTTTTATCAAATTCGGGTTTACGAATATGAAAATACTCAATCGTATTGCTTTGTAGCAGCGAAGTGATTATTTGTTTTTCCTTTACCGAATCCTCATAATGAGGTAGGGTTATTCCTATCAACCGCCACATGTTGCTTTAATGATAGTTACATTATCCCCTTCGCACAATTGGGTTTCAGCCCATAGAGCCTTTTTAATAACTTTCATTCCTACTGCAACAGCAAAACCGTCTGTGGAATTCATAGTTTGTCTAAGCATTTGTTCGATTGTGCAATTTTCTTCTAAGATTGTCTCTTTTTTATTCACAAATACTTTCATCGATTATAAGTTTTTGAGGATTGTAAAAATGATTCAATGCTCCATGTCCTTGCCCTAGGAAAACATCTTTTGCATTTTCAACAGCATCATGAACAAAGATTGTAGCTTTTTCAACAGCCTCTTTGATTGAACAGCCTATTGAACAATAAGATGCAATTGCTGAGGAAAGCGTACAGCCTGTTCCATGTGTATTTTTGCTATCCACTTTTTCGGAAACGATTTCTGAGAAAATCATCTCTCCATTTTGATTTTGCAAAAGCACATTTTTTAATTTCCTACCTTGCAAATGACCGCCTTTTATCAAAACAGCCTTAGCACCAAGTCCGACTATGATTTCGGCAACTCGCCTCATATCATCTTCATTCTTAATCTGACCTGCTCCGGATAACATTTCTGCTTCATGAAGATTAGGTGTTACTAAACTAGCGATAGGGAACAGATGCTTTATCATCGCATCTTTTAGGCTGTGAGACGACAAACTATTTCCACTGGTTGCAATCATAACCGGATCAAGTATGATTTCACCTTTGAAATTGTTTGATACAATGGACTCTGCCACCGCTTCAACAACATCATCGCTGTAAAGCATTCCGATTTTCATTGCTTTAATCGGCAAATCCTTCAACACAGCATCTATTTGTCCCCTTATAATCGATTGGGGTAAAGGAAGAATATCATAAACCCCCATTGTGTTTTGGCAGGTAATTGCCGTAATACACGTAGTTCCGAATACACCTAAGGCAGACATCGTTTTCAAGTCGGCTTGTACGCCTGCACCGCCCGAACTGTCGGAACCAGCTACACTGATAGCCATGTGAACGTTCTTCATCATCAATAGATTTTTTTGTTACTAGAAAAAAAACTCTGATTTCAACACGAACAATTCCAAAATAAAAAAATAGGTGGAGAGAAATTCCCGCTTCGCATTACCGTAACGGTCAAAGGGTATAATCTCAGCCTATATAAATATAAGCACCCCCACACAATAAACAACATGGATTGTCGTTTTAATCGTAGGGCAAAGGTATAAAAAAAATACAAATCTAAAAAAGATTTTAGTCGAAACTTTTTTTTGTAATTTTTATTCCTCTAAACAATTAAGTGATGTTTTTTATCGTTAATTTCAATAAATTGATTAAATAAACTATAACAAAACAAAGAAAATGAAAAGATTAGTTTTAACAACTGCAATGTTGGTAATGTTCGCATTAACAGCATGTACAAACAAAAAAATGGAAGATCAACTGATCTCACAAAAAGCTATGAATGATTCAATCGAAGCTGTATTGGCTAGCAAAAACGCAGAAATGGAAATGCTTTTTCAACAGCTAAACGAGATTGAAGAAAGTCTTACAATGGTTACAAGTAAGTATGCAGACGTTTCAAAGTTGAAAGACAAGACCGGAGAAGTTAATGCAGACACTCGTAGCCGCATCACTGCACAAATTCAAGATATCAACGAAATTCTAAATAACAACAAACAAAAAGTTGATAACCTAAATAGCCAATTGAAGAAAAGCGGTAAGAACAACAAAGAATTGACTGCTTTTATCGAAAAATTGCAAAGCAGAATCACTGAACAAGAAGAAGAAATCCAACTTTTGACAACAGAATTGCAAAAGAAACAAATCGTCATCGAAAATTTGAACAAGA
>JAGBSA010000257.1 GCA_017632095.1 Bacteroidales bacterium
AACACCTATTATCTTAACACTGTCTTTTACTTCATAGCGATGAGCAAAGCCTGTCAAATAACATTCTAGGATTTGTACGTTAATCTGCAAATGAAATACACCATACATTCATTCGTGATAATAACCAAGTGTGTTTATACTCGTTTAATTAGTATCAATCAAGTGCGGGTAGATATATTGATTGCCATATAAATTTTGAACATAGGCTGTGTCTGTTTGTGCATTCAATGAAACCAATCCTATCAAGGCGAAAATAAAAGTACATATTCTTCTCATATCATAAATGTTTTTAATTATTATTTTCTTTCTTCTTTCTTGTTTGAGCTTATTTTACCGATGTTCGCACAAAGGAAACAAAGCGAACATCATCGCTTGTTCAAATTATTCTTGCAAAGGATATAGATTCGATTGGTTTTCATAAAGATATAATTTATGCAGACAAAGATATGAAATTATTTTTAACCAACAAAAACAGAATAGAAGTTTTTTTTATTTTGCTATATTTTTAATTGAAAATAACGAAACGGGATTTTTGAAATAGCAACACGAAGATTCAGTTTGCTGAAACAAAGAAAGAATTTTCTGAATCTTTGTTTTAGTTCTGCAAAACGAAAAAAGGATTTTATCAAATCTTAATTTCTGAAGATAGTCTTAGTTTTTCAAGATTATATATTTAGGAGTTGCGAGCAAGTCAAACAAGGATAGGACTTGGGATTTTGAACTTTTGTAGTTCTGTTTTGTTGTTTTTTTCTATCTTTGCGGTAATAATTTCTCACGATTCAATGAAAAAATATAAGCTTTTCGACGACAACCTTGTTCTATTCAATAATATCTTGAATGATATTAAGAATGCCAAACAGAGTATCTGGATTGAGATTTATCGTTTCGGCAAAGATGCAATGGGGGAACGGTTCAGAATGGCATTGGAAACAAAAGTCAAAGAAGGCATTGAAGTAAAACTGCTTGTCGATGCTTGGGGGACAGGCTCCGATATTTCGTTTTTTGAATCTCTTATCAAACTCGGTGCAGAGGTTCGTATATATCGAAAAATGAGATTCGAAAAAAGATTTATCTCAAAAAACCACTGCCGAAACCATCGCAAGTTAATTGTGATAGATTCTTCGATTGGCTATATCGGCTCAACCAATATAACAGCATATTGTTTGAATTGGAGGGAACTGAATCTTAGAACTACCGATGAGGGATTGCTTTCTATTTTCCGTCGTTCTTTTAAGGATAGTTTTCGTTCTTTTGAGAGATATTCCTTCAACAAAATTGGAACAAAACGAAACCTACATTCCGGCAATTGGGTCTTTATTCAAGATATTCCGAATATTTATCGACAAAGGATAAAATCTAAATATGAGCGAATGATTTCAACGGCGAAGAAAGAGATTCTTATTGAAACTCCTTATTTTTTACCGGGACACGGACTTAGAAAACGCTTATGTGAGGCCGCTCAAAGGGGCGTGAATGTTATTATCATAAGTCCGATTCATTCCGATGTGCATGTGGTTGATATTATCAGAAGGCATTATCTTGGTCCTTTACATCAGGCCGGTCTTAAGTTGTATTTCTACACCGCAGGCAACCTTCATGCCAAGGGTGTAATGATTGACCAAAAGACATTCTCGATTAGTTCGGCTAACTTCGATTATCGTAGTTTTAGATATCAGCATGAATTAGCTCTTATTGGCAATGAAGAGAGTTTGATTCACGATTTAATGGAGCATTTCGATTCTACATTAAAATACTGCAACTCTTTCGATTACTCTGCTTGGAAGAAACGCTCTACAATCGATAGAGTGATCGAATGGTTCTTACTTCCATTCAAGTATCTTTTCTAATCCTTCGATTTATATCTGATTATAGTATTGCTTGTGCAATATTGAATGTGAGGAATGATAGTCCCCAAGCAACAGCTGTTGTATAAGTTACAACGAATATTGCCCATTTCCAACGACTTTCTTTTGCTACTGCAGCGAATACTCCTCCGCATGGGAAATAAATAAGAGTAAATATCAAAAAGCTTAAAGCTACAGGCTTGGTAAATACAGGTGCGGATATACCTTCTGCATTTGGCGGATAGGTTGCTGCTTTCAGTTTCTCGCCTAGAACTTCTGTGCTGGTATCCGGATTATCTGAATAAAGCACTCCAAGATTTGACACAATCAATTCCTTTGCTGCAATTCCACACATAAGAGACACTGAGATCTTCCAATCAAAGCCTATTGGTTTCATAACAGGCTCAACAACCTTTCCTATCTTTGCTATATAGCTTTGCTCAATCTCTTCAGTATTTTTTTGTGGGAAGTACATCAATCCCCATAATAACACAGAGGCTATTAAAACTATCCCTCCCATCTTTTTCAAGTATTGACCGGCATTAAAACCTATGCTCCTCATAACAGACAAGAACTTTGGCTTTTGATATTCCGAAAGATTATCTGTGTATGGTGTGTGATTAGTTTTATTGAATGTACGCTTGAACAAAAGAGCGAACAAGATAGCTAGAATAATACCTAAGATATAAAGAGAAAACATCACAAGGGTTGCATGTTCCGGGAAGAAGGTTCCTGCAATGACGATATAGACCGGAAGTCTTGCTGAACAGGACATAAAAGGTATGATAAGCATCGTTACTAAACGATCTCTCTTGTCTTTTAATATTCTCGTAGCCATTATTGCCGGCACATTGCAACCAAATCCCATTATCAATGGAATAAAGCTTTTGCCGTGCAATCCTATGGCGTGCATAAATCTATCCATGAGATGAGATACTCTTTCCATATATCCCGTCTCTTCCATTAAGGAAATAAAGAAGAATAAG
>JAGBSA010000258.1 GCA_017632095.1 Bacteroidales bacterium
AGGCAGTTGGTGTATCGCAAGGTACTGCGTTAGGGTTTGTTTCATAAACTCTTACGTTATCCAAAAGAACTCCGTCACCTCCCCAACCTACAGCTTTGAATGCTATTTGGTATGTTGCTGTTGCGTTTGGAAGGTTTACCGAATCCATTCTCCAGTTTTCTATTTCTTCTGTATAGGTTGCTAATTCTACCCATTCACTTTCAGGACTTGTTCTATAGTAAACTCTCATGTAGTCGTTATACCAGTTTGGCTGAAGTTGCAAATGGTAGAATGACAAGCGTGGTGTGTCTAATATTGTCAAGTCCATTACGTTTGAAATCAACATTACAGAGTCGTAACCATAACCATAGTTGTCATGTGGATAGATATAAGCGAATGAGTTTCCTTCTTGTGCATATATAAATCCTGAATAGCTGTATTGATATACGTCTTCTTGATACCAAGATACTCCTTCGATTGTTGGTTCTGTTTGTGTCCAGCAATCAACTCCGCTTTCAAATCCTTCTTCATAAGGGAAGTTTGTGATAGCTCCATCAACGCATGTTGTCTTTGCTACTATTGAATCTGAAATTACAGAAAACTCATCGCCACAAACTCCTTGTACTTTGATTACATGTGCTTGTGCAGAAGATAATTCTGTAAATGTAACGTAGTCATCAGTTGTTGTAAGGGTGATTGTCTCTGTTGAGTTGATTGGTCTGCATGTTACTTGGTAACTTTCTGAGAATCCTGTCCACATAACGGCAATTGATGAAGATGTGATTGCTGTTGTGTGAAGGTCTTGTGGTTTTGGACAGAATGATTCTGCAATTTCGATGTTATCGATTGCCGCAGGAATATTTACTGTTCCAGATTGCTCATATCCCCAAGTTAAGAATACTAATCTCTTTTCTCCAGATACATATGGCAATTCGAATGTTGAATTCGCCCATGTCTCTTGTCCTGTGTATGTTGCAATCAAATCTGCTGTGTTAGATGGTAATGATGTTGTGTTAAATGGAACGTTCATGTCTTGTAGGTAAACATTCAACCCTGCTATCGGTGTTCCGCTTGAGTTTAGTTTTCCTTTCACTTTGTAGTCAAACGACAATGTATAGATAGCATCTCCATCTCCGAAATCAAAGTCTTTGAAGAAGTATGCATATGTTGATTGAGCGTTTGCCGCATAAGTTTGTCCTCCATCTGTAGAGATATATGCTGCCATATCTCCTTCTACCATTTGTTCTGCATCTAAGTCTGATACAGTTGCTGTACCTACTGCCCAAGCATTAGCACTTCCTGATAAACTTACCCATTGTTCTGCATCAGTTGCTATGGCAAATGAATTTGAATAAGGCAAGTCTGCTACTGTAGGATAAGTTTTGAATGTTATGCTATCCCATGCTGATGTTGAGTTTTCTCCACAAACGGCTCTTACGAAGAAGGTGTATTCTGTCAATGGTGAAAGATCTGTCAACTCAATGCTGTTTGTTGCCAATGTTATTGGTGAAGCTGTTGTTTGAAGTGCATATTCAAATGTAGCTGTTGGCTCTACTGATTGGAATGAAACGTTTGCTGATGATGAAGAAATTTGTGATACTGCCAATGAATAAGGTTTTTGACATGCTCCCCATTCTGATACAGATAGATTATCTATGAAGATATTGTTGTCTCCGTTTGATTGAGTACTTTCTCCATAGAATGCAAACTTAACGATTCCTGTGTATGGGTTGTTTGAAGTATCAACTAATTTATATACTACTCTTGTTGGTATTGATCCAAAGTCTGAATAGTTATGGTCTGTGTCTGCATCGCCATCGGCAAATATCAATCCGTTTGCTGCATTCCAAGTTGCACCATTGTCTGTTGAAACAAGGATTGCGAATTTGTCATCTGGAGCAGATTCAGCTGAACCACCACTATATTCAAGCAATGCTACGTCTATTGAAATTTGATAGATAGTTGAACCATCGCCCAAATTAACAGATGGAGTTATCGCCCACTTTTGATTATTGCTGTAGATGTTTGCGTAAATCTTGTTTGAGACTTCTCCATTCAATGAAGTGTGAGTATTGAATCCCCATGCGTTTGAATTAGATAAAGATGTAGTTGAGATGTTTCCTGAAGATGGTAACATACCTGACTTATTCAACCAACAAGATGTGTTGAATGGATTTGTGTCAAAGGTTTCCATCCATTCTGGTGTCATAGATTGACAAGGTGTTGTTATTGTTGTTTGAGTGAATCCGGTTTGTTCTTCTCCACATACTGCCGCTACTCTTATTTCATAGGTAGTTGAGTAGTTTGCAGGTATGGTATAAGGTAATGTTACATTGTTTGCGGATGTGTAGTTTGCTGCTCCTTGCTCTCTGTATTCAACAACGTATGTTGCATTTTCGTTATTATCTACTACTGATACAACCAATTCGCCTTCATTACCGTTTTCTTGGAATACTGTATTAACTTGTTCTATCAAACCGCAGTTTCTTGAAAGTATTACTAAGTTATCAATTGCTGCCGGAGGATTATTTCCCGAACCGCCGTCATTCTTCCAATAGAATACTAATTTTTGAACTGTGTTTGCATAGTCTGCTGAAAGAGTAATGCTTTCATGTTGCCATGTGCTTTGAGAGTTTAGATTTGGAGTTATTGCAAAAGCATCTGACAATACTAAATCCATTGATGCTGGTATCATATAAACTCTTAAATAGTCATATTGTGTAGTACCTGATGAACTTGACTCTCCTACTGCTCTCCAATCGAAATCTAATGAGAATGAGTTACCTTCTCCAAATCCGATTACTGCAGTTGAAAACGCTTCTATATTTGCTCCACTATTGTTGTATTCATTAGATACACCACCGTCTTTGCTTATATACATTGCACCTCCATTTGTCAAAGCCCCAGAAGCATCAGTTGTATTATTAACAGCAGTACCTATATACCATCTGTTTTCTGAACCTGTAGTTGTTTTCCAAGATGTAGTAAAGTCTTCTGAAGCAGTTGTTGTGTTATCGAAGTTTTGATTGTAAGGTAAAGGCAATACTGATGGTACTACAATGCTAACTGGAGTACTAAACATTGCTGTTGAACAATTGTGTTTAACTGCAAAGAAGTAATTTTGTCCAGTTGTTAGGTTGTCCACTAATACAGGAACGTCAGTTGCAGTTGCAACTGTGATTTGTGTTGCAGTTGCAGGGTTGAACCCTTCTGCTGTTTCTGCTTGACCATAAGCAACAACCCAACCATTGTTTGTTCCGTTAGATGTAGAGAAGTGTACATTTACACTTGTTGAAGACATTGGAGTTACTGATACGTTATAGATATCAGGACATTCAGACATAAGACTTACGCTAACGTCATCTATGTTGAAGTAATCACTTTGTTCTCTTACAGCAAATGCTATTCTTACTGGTCCGTTATATTGTCCTAAGCCTATTTCATATGGTATAAAAGATGAAGAAGAAGTAAATAGCTCTATGCTTTCCAACAATTCAAAGCTTGAAGTATCTGCTCCAGATGTCATATCTCCAGAAGATGCATCGAATACACGAATTTCAAACTTAACTGGCATATATGTGTAAGGTTGTTTTAAGTTAAAATTCAATCTTTCATTGCCTGTAAGGTTCAACATTGGAGAAATTAACCATTCACTGTAGTTTCTTGGTGTAGATACATTACCTCCCACAAAGTAAGCTGAGGCATTAGAGAATGAAAATCTTTGAGAACCTGAACCTTCGCCTCCATTGATATTATACCAACATACCGGAGCATTTTCATTACTTATTGTATTTGAAGGAGCCTCTGTTTCTGCAAAGCTTTCACTCCAAGGAAAAGTTGAGATTAAGCCACACGCTGTTCTGAATGTGATTGATGCTGATGCCATCGATTGATCACCACCGTTACAAACTGCAATTACTTGCAATTCATATTCAGTTGAGAAACTCAATCCTGTGATTTGTGCAGTAGTTGTAGCAGATTCAACAACTGTCCACGCTTCTGCAGTACCTGCCGGACGATATTGAATCAAGTAAGTTGCTTCTGTATTATTCTCATCAGTGATTACAACATCTGCAGCTGCCACTCCATCAACTGTGGTTGGTGTTACAGCAACGCTTGTGATTGCTGCACAATTGAATGCCTTGATTGATAAATTGTCAATTACAGCAGCAGGGCTTGTTCCTCCTGAATAGTCGTTTTTCCATCTAAATACCAATTTGTAAGCTCCTTGGTAAGTACCTGGTAATTCTATTCTCTTGCTTTGCCAGTTTTGACTTCCTGATGTGTAATCCAAAATTTTATGACTATAGTTATCATAGTTTGCAGTTATTTCAGTATCCAAAGGAGCAAGATATGCACAAAAAGCATCGTAGGATCCTTCTCCAACACACATCC
>JAGBSA010000259.1 GCA_017632095.1 Bacteroidales bacterium
GAGACTCAGTTCACACTCTTCGATGGTGCTGCATTCTTTAAAACAGGTAGTTCAGTAAACAAAACTTTGACATTCAATGCGGTCATAAGCGGTATTATATCTGGTAGTGTAGGTATGGCGGCAATGGATGGTGATGTGGGAGGTAAAGATGACCAAGTGACATTTACTGCCAATGGTGGTGCGACAGCTCAGAATCTTAACGATTTGCGTGGAACTACAGACTTCTTCTCATCTTCCATGAGTTACAACGGAGAGAGTATGTTGCACAGCGAGAATGTGGCATTCGGTTGCGGTAACACACTCGGTTTCGATGCTCACCACATTGATTTGCCTAAGGGTTCTGTGACAAATAGTTCAAACTCTGCGACATTGAAAGTATCTACAAATGATACTTATATGATGCCTTTTATGGCGTATGTGGCTATAAGCAGTGATGTACCAAGCCTTGTTGTCAGCAAAGTACCTTCGTCATCTTCAGTTGCTCCAGGTCAGAACTTGAAATACTTCATAGCTTTGAAGAACGAAGGAGGCAAGCAGACTCAGAACAACACAGCATACGTAGAGGACGTGCTTGATTATAACGTGACCTACGTGCCAAACTCAGTGAGAATCACTCTTAGTTCTGATCCTACTATTACAGATAAGGAATGGGCGAATGCAACTTATAATGTCGGCACTCGCACACTGAGAGTAAGCAATCTTCCTTCTATACCTTCAGATGCTACTCTTACTATTACTTATCAGGTGCAAGTGGCAGGAGCAGATCGTGGCGACCTTTGGCGTAGCTCTTGTATGCGTGAAATATGGAATATGGCGGAGGCTACATACTTTGACCAAGATAAGCCATCTATAGCTAAGAAGGCGAAATCCGGAACAGTTACTCTTTGTTCTAATGAGTCTTCTTTCAATATTATTCCTGTTCAGGCAGATTATGCGAATGACTATGATATGTCTGCCATCACTCACAACGTGACAGAAGCTAATGGCTCTGTAGGTTTGGTAGCATACCTTAAGAGTGTACTTAGTGCCGAACTTAAGAATGACACTCGAAGTGTTGCCAACACTGAGGGACTTCCGGTGTTCAGTTACTATGAAGCCAACGGAACAACACCTGTAAGTGGAAATCTTAATATCAATACAGGAGAAACAAAGACTTATTTCGCAAAACGTCAGTTGACAACTCACTCTTACAAGCCTGCTTGCGAAGAGGATATAGTTGAAATCAATCTAGTGCGTAAGCCATGTGATTTGACTGCTGCAACATTCACAGCTCAAGATGTTACATGTCAAGGTCTTTCAGATGGTCAGATAAGTTTGACAGAAATTGCAACTGCTCAGAATATGTCGGACGGAATGAAGTTTGATCTTATAAGAGGAGCCATAAACGATCCTTTAGCAGTTACAGCAGCAGATATTATCTCTACTCATAAAACAACATCAGAAACAGGTTATACATTTACAGGTTTGGCAGCAGGCGATTATTCTGTGATGTTTACAGATGGTCTTGGCTGTAAGATGATTAGAAGTGGAGCTGTCTTAGAACCAGATCCAATCGTAGTGACATTCAACGATCCAGAGGCATGTGTTGGAAATCGTCTTGAGTTTGTGGCTTCGGCAACCGGAGGTATGACAGGAACAGACTACTACTATAAGTGGTATCGTTCTTCTGACGGTATAAACTACACCGAAGATACAACACAAGGTAGTGGAGATTCTTACAGTGTAACCTCTAATACAACGAGAGTTTTTGTAAAGGCAGAAGCTTATTCTACATCGGCAGAGTGTTCGTTCTCTGTATGTAAGGGCGAGGGAACTAAAGATGTGACATTGTGTAATAAGATACAATTTAATGATCTTGAATATCAAATTTGTAGCGGAACAGCATTTGAAGCAGAACCAACTTTGACAAGTGGTGTTGCTCCTTCAGCAAATGCGACATATACTTGGACAGTGGCTTCTGTTTCCGGAATTACGGGAGCATCGAATGCAACAACTGCTCAAACGGAAATTTCTCAAACGTTGACTTCAACACTTACTACAGCTACAGCTATTGTCTATACGGTTGTAGGAACAGTGGACGGAGTTGAAGCTGAACCGTTTACGATTACGGTAACGGTTAATCCAACTCCGGTGGTTACGATAGGAGGTCTTCCTACAGGAAATGTTTGTCCTGGTTCTACATGGGAAACTTCATTGACTTCGGAAATCTCTGTGGGATCAACTCCGGCATTGGAATATTTGTGGACGGGTGCAACGGCTGTAGCAACGGATAATTCAAAAGCAAATTATACGGCATCAAATACTGCTTGTACGGCTGCAGATCAAGTTTCGTTACAAATCAAAGATGCTAACGGATGTCTTAGCGAACTTGCGACGGCAACAATCAACGTTGCTGATGAAGTAGCTCCTTCGTTGAAAGCAGGAGAAACGATTACGCAAGAAACGATAAGTGGAATTACTGAACCAATCAATACTTGTTTCATTGATGCTAACACGGTTCCGGCAGGAGTTCCGGCCTTTGATGATGATGTAAAAGCAACGATAGCAAGCAAATATGAAGATGATTGTGTAAGTCCAACTTCTACAGTTTTGACAGTTACATTGACCGGAACAGAGGTTACTCCTATAGGAACTAATGATTGTGAATTTGATGTGACATACACATATTCGGTAGAAGATGCTTGTGGAAATGTGTTGTCAGACCAAAAGTTGACTTATAACTGTAAAAATACAACAAAACCTACATATACTACTTATAGTCAAACCGGTGTAAATGCATGTATGCCAACATCACCAATGCAAGCAATAAATATTTATTGGGCTAATGATTTTGTAAATAGTATATTAGGAAATGTAACAACTGCATGTTTTAAAACGTCAAGTTTAGGTACTCCAACAGCAACAATTTCAGGAGACAATTGTAATTGGACAGTTACATTTACATTTGATATTACAGATGAATGTGGTAATGTATTGACAGGTGCAACAGCAACAATTTCAGGTGGAGACGCTACAAAACCAAAGATATCGGGAACTGCAGCGGATAAACCAATGGTATTTGCCGGAAATTGTGTATTCCAAGTGCCAGATGTAGTTGAAGATGTTCGTCTTTTGGCGACAGATGATTGTACTGAAAATACAGCATTGACAATTACACAAGTTCCTGCAGCAGGTACTGCTATTGCAGATCCAGCCGCTCCGGGTTCTATTACCGTAACGGTGGAAGACGCTTGTGGAAATACAGAAACTACTACGGTTGCTATTGAAGCATATACAAAACCTACGCTTACATTAACTAAAACAACATTTACAATTTGTGAACCGGGAACACTTGATATTACAACTGCGGCGACTGCTCCGGCAGGACACTCTCTTTCTTATTGGAAAGACGGTGTGGCTGTGGCAGATGCAACAACAATCAGTGAAGCCGGAACATATACAATTCGTTTGACAGATGATGCAACAGGTTGTTATGATGAAAAAACTGTAACTGTAACAATCAATCCTCGTCCAACAGTAACGGTGACAGATCCAGCCGCTGTATGTTTTGGCAAAACGGTAGATTTGAATACTGCAATTACTTCAGATAAAACAGGATTGACATTCCAATTCTTTAACGGAGCAACGGAAGTGACCGGAGCAGGTATTACGGCAGCCGGAGCAGGAACATATACTGTTGTGGCTACGAATACGACAACAACATGTTCATCAGTGCCTTCAGATCCGTTTACAGTGACGGTATATGAAAAAGTTGAAGTGACAATTGCTCCAATTGATGATTTGTGTGAAGGTTCTGAGCTTGACATAACAACGAAAGTCAGTGGAGCGACAACGTATGCGTATTATTCAGATGCAGCCGGAACAACAGCATTGCCAAATACAAAAATTACGGCAGTTGGAACAACTAATTTCTGGGTAAAAGGAATGACAAATGGTTGTCCTTCGGATTTGGTTGCTGGTTCGGTAACGATTAATCCGGAAGTAACATTGACTCATACTTCAGGATCGATAGCACAAGAATTGTGTTATGGTTCGACAATCGAAAATATTGTTTATACAACAGAGAATGCAACGAATGCAACCGTAACGGGATTGCCAACTGGTGTATGGTTTGCATTTGATCAAGTTGCACAAACAATCACGATTTCGGGAACATTGCCAGAACAAGCAAATGACGAATCGTTGACATATACGGTATCTGTAGAAGGTGCTATTGCTCCTTGTACAAACCCTACATCGTTGACAGGAACAATAACAATAAAAGGAAAACCTTCAATTGTATATTCTCAACTTCCTGAAACTTGTGGTCAACCAATTGATGTGACAGCATCAATGGCTCTTGATCCAAGTTCGGTAGGAGCAACGATTAAGTTCTTCTCAGATGCAAATGCAAGTACGCCTCTCGCAAATACAACGTTCTCTTCTCCGGGAACATATACATATTTTGCTCAAGCAGAATCTGCGTTAGGTTGTAAATCAGATATTGTTGGAGGATCTGTTGAAATTAAAGAAGTGCCGGTAGCACCAACAGTAAATAGTATTTCTCAATGTCCTGCTCAAAATTCGACTCCAATAACATGGGCAAGTTTGGTTTCTGGAACGACAGGAACATTGAATTGGTACGACGCAGGTGCTTCGATTTCAGAACCGGCAGCATTTGATTTGAATGTTCTTATGAGTAAAAAGACTTATCAAGTTTCACAAACGGTTAACGGATGTGAGAGTGATAAGGTAGATATTTCGGTAGAAATAACAAATAATCTTTCTGCACCAAATGTGTCGGATTATATTAAGTGTGCAGTGGTTAGTGGAAATGCTAAACCATGGTCAGAATTGGTATCAACGACGGGAACTCAAACGTGGTATACTTCAGAAACTGATGCGAACAATAAGATAGGATCACTTACACCTACAGATATTGATGTGACTACGAAATTGGACGAAACATCATATTGGGTGACAATTACAGATGATTACGGATGTATCACGCCTCCGGCGAAAGTAACAGCAAAAATTACACCTCGTCCAACGGCTGTTATTTCTGGAGATGCAACAGTTTGTGCCGACAATGCAACAACTCCATTGACAGTGAATTTTGCAGGAACAGCACCGTTTACATTCTCGTACACAGACGGTTCTGGTTCGGCTCCAACGGTGGTAACTACAAGTGATAATCCACATACGTTTGATGTTACACCAACACAAACACGTACATATACGTTGGTATCGCTCAGTGATGCAGTTAATTGTCCTTCTGATGCGACAGCGGATCTTTCCGGTTCGGCAACTGTGACAGTTAATGCTTCGGTTACTGCCATTACGAATGCAGGAGCAGATCAAACACTTGCTCTTGCATGTAAGGGAGATGCGGTATCAACTACATTGGCTGCAACAAATCCTGCTGCGACAGTTAATTCAGCAACCGGACAATGGACATTTGTCAGTGCAGTTAAAGTTGCTACAGCAACAGATCTTCCTGCCGCTAACGAATCTCCGGTATTTGCAGATGCAACAGCATATAATACGGAAGTTAGTGGATTGACAGCCGGTTATGCTTATACGTTGAAATGGTCTGTTTCAAATGGAACAACAAACGCTTGTACAGCAGAAGATGAAGTTGTTATCACAATTCCAATTGATGAAGAAGTACCAACGTATGACGTGATAAAAGATGGTGCTGAATTGACAACTATGAAGTTGACAAGTGCGGGCGATTGTGAATTTAAAGTGCCTGATTTGACTCAATATGTAACAAATAAGGCTGATAATAGAACAAATCCTGAACGTCTTCTTGTAGAACAATCACCTGCTGCTACTACTCCAATTGATAGAGAAACTGATGTTACAATTACGGTAACAGATGAATGTGGAAATAAAACTGAAAAAACAGTAAAACTTACGCTTCCTGATGTTCCGGTAATCAATAATATTGCGGTGACAGATCCAAATTGTTATGCAGCAGATAACTCTTCATCGATTACTGTTAACGTAACAGGTGGAGTTCCTGAGTATGAATATTCTTTAGATGGAACAACATTTACGGAAATGCCTGCAGATTTCGTTATTACAGGATTGACAGAAGATAAAACATTGACTATTCGAGATCAAAACAAATGTTCTGTAACGGAAAATGTAGATATTACACTTCCTACTGAAATTATAGGATCAGCAACACCAACAAATGTTACTCAACCAGGTGGAGCTGATGGTAAAGTTACGGTTTCATCTGTTTCGGGTGGCGATGTGAAAGGAGATGGATATGAATATAAGTTAGTCGGAATTTCTGATCCGACAGTTGTGAGAGATTGGCAAGCTTCGGTTGAATTTGCGAACTTATCAGCAGGAGATTATAAGATCTTTGCTCGTCGTACAAATTCAGGCACAACATATTGTGAAACGGAAATTGTTACAACTGTAACAGTTGATGTTCCGGGAGCAATTATTGGAACAGTTACTTCGGTTCAACAAACATGTTTTGAAGTTAATACTACAGATAATTCGAAGAATGCTTCAATTACAGCTTCGGTGTCTGAAGGTGGTACAGCTCCATATAAATTCCAATTGGAAAAGAAAGATGGAACTATAGTCGAACCTTATGGTACAGAGGTTGCGGCAAATACTTCGGTAACATGGGATAATCTTGCAGATGGAGAATATCAAGTTCGAGTGAAAGATGCTTCTGATTATTCAACATTGATAGGTACATCTCAAAACCTTGTCAAACCTAAAGAAATGACATTTGATGTTGATATGACGGCAGTTAAATGTCATGGAGATAATGGTAAGTTGACTGTTTCAAATCTTGCAAATAATCAAGGAAATGTTTCTTATCAATGGACTGCAGTTGATGGCGGAACATTGTCTTCAGGAGAAACAACATTCGAATTGACTGCTACAGCAGGAAAATATACAGTAACAATTACAGATGAGAAAGGTTGTATGATAATTTCTGATGAAGAAGAAATTACTCAACCTGAAAATCCTCTTGCAATTACTACAACGCAAAATGATGTAATTAAATGTAATGGAGGAACAACAACAATCAGCGTTGCGGCAACAGGAGGAACAAGTCCTTATTCTTACACTTGGACTGGTGGAACAATTATTTCCGGAGCAACAGAGGCAACTGCAACAGTGAAAGCAGGAGAATATACTGTAACAGTTACTGATAAAAATGGTTGTCCTGCAAGAGAATCAATAACAGTTGGTGAACCGGAAGCAGTTACATTTACAACAACTGCTCAAAATCCACAATGTAAAGGAGAACAAGGTACGATAACCTTTGCTACAATTGCCGGTGGATCGGGAGTTTATGAATATAATATTGGAGCAGGTTGGATATCTGTAACTCAAGGATTGTCTGTATCGGTTGATGATGGAACGTATACAGTTGAAGTTAGAGATAATAATCAATGTCTTGCTTCATCGTCAGCATCTCATACATTGAAATATACAGATACAGAAGCTCCTAAGTTTACAACTTGTCCGGTTTCAAAATTGGATCTTCCAGCATCAGCGACAGGTTGTGAGTATACGATTGATGGAACTCAGTTTGATGCAGTAGCAACAGATAATTGTACGTTGGTATCGTTGACTCACAATTTAGAAGGAGCTCCTTCGAATACGACTCTTCAAGGTGCAATAATCGATGGATACAAAGAAATTACTTGGACAGCAGTAGATAATGCCGGTTTGACGAGCACATGTACGTTTGAACTTGGTGTGAAAGATGTTACACCTCCAGTGATTCCTGCTCAATTTGAAAGAGAATATAATTGGGTTATGGCACATAATACACAAAATTGTACATTTGAAGTTCCTGATTATCGTGAAATGTTGAGAGAAATTTATAAAAACCTTGCTGATTATAAAGGTCATGAAGGATGTACGAGTGCAGATGATTTGGACATTACACAAACTCCTGGACCTGGAACACTTTGGGGTGGAACTACTACAGAAC
>JAGBSA010000260.1 GCA_017632095.1 Bacteroidales bacterium
AAGCGGTTCAGATGACTATACCGTTATTATATGGGATGCAAAGAGCGGAGAAAGACTCAAAACCTTGGAAGGACATTCAAATTGGGTCAATTCCGTTTGTTGGAGTCCCGACGGAAAGTATTTGGCAAGCGGTTCATGGGACAATAAGGTTATTATATGGGATGCAAACAGCGGTCAAAGAATCGAAACCTTGATAGGTCATTCATCTTTCGTCAATTCCGTTAGTTGGAGTCCCGACGGAAAATATTTGGCAAGCGGTGCAAATGACAATACCATTATTATATGGGATGCAGAAAGCGGTGAAGAACTCAAAACCTTGGAAGGTTATTCCGAAGGCGTCCAATCCGTTAGTTGGAGTCCCGACGGAAAATATTTGGCAAGCGGTTCGTGGGAGGGAACCGTTAAAATCTGGGGAGTGGAGTAAAGATAACGTTAAACAAAAGCAAATAAAAAACAGCCGAATTCAAATTTTAGTTTGACGATTCGGCTGTTTGATTTTTCTATATCTATGTTCGAGAGAATCAATTCAAGAATTCTTCTCCATCTTTCAAGTTTGAGATAAGGTTTTTCCAAGAGTAGCTGTCTTCTTCAAGCACTCTGAAGGTGTAGGTTCTGTTTGTTTTGTTGGTCAATTTAGAATCTCTTACGCAAGGGTTAAGCAAGCGGAAGTACTTGTAAGGACAGTTTATTGTCTTTGCAAATTTCGCCATATTGGTTATTGAACTGTCTATTGTTATTTCTTTGTATCGCAAGGGTTGATAGCAGTCTTTTTGTCTTACATAGAAGCCATATTGTTGTGGATTGGACAAAAGGATTTTGTATGCCAAGATTCGATAAACGTAACGTGAGGTTTCGGTGTTCAGACTTAATTCCCAATAGTTGTTACAGCTTTGTTCTTGCATTCTTTTCTTCAATCCGGCCTCGCCACAGTTGTATGCGGCAAAGGTCAATGCCCAATCGTTTAGTCTGTTGTAAGAAGATTTCAAGTACTTTACTGCTGCTGCTGTGGCTTTTCTTAAATCGTATCTCTCGTCCCATTCATTGTTTACAATCAAACCGTATTCTCGTGCCGTTGTTGGCATGAATTGCCAAAATCCTGCTGCCTTTGCGGGCGATACAACGTCGCTTAGTGCACTTTCTGCGACAACAAGGTATTTCAAGTCTTCGTGTGCGTTGTTTTCTGCAAGGAGTTGTTCTATTTCGGGGAAGAATCGCCATGAGCGTTTCAAGATTAGGAAGGTGGAATTGTGTTGATACATTATCGATGTCAATTCTCTGTCTAACGCTTCTCTGACAAAGACATTGTCAAGCGGCACCGGCTGTCCGCAAAGCGAAAGTGTGTCCGGCAATGGTGCGGAAAAGTGTTGCAAATGTTGCTTTATCATTCCCTTATACATATCATCGGGTGAGGGAATCTGCTTTGCAAATACAAAGAGTTGCAAACAAACTGTGCTTATGCTTATCACAATAGCGGCAATGCTCAAAACAATTGTCCATGTTGTCTTTCTCATAATCTGAAACAAGTTTTTGCGATGTGATTTTCTATTTATATTTTTGCTTAACAAAAAAAAACGAGACGGCATGCAGAGATACACGTCATCTCGTTTTTATGTTGTATTATTGTTTGTCTTATTGGTGTTTTTCCAATTTTATTTTGGAGTCTATGAATGTTTTTTCTGCCATATAAGAAGAACGAACCAATGGACCGCTTTCTACATTGTCGAATCCAAGTTCAAGTCCTATTTTGCGGTATTTTTCAAATTGTTCTGGGGTTACATATTCTACTACAGGGATATGTTGTTTTGTTGGTTGCAAATATTGACCTATTGTCATCAGTCTTACTCCTGATTTTCTGACATCGTGCATCAACTCAACAACTTCTTCTTCTGTTTCTCCCAAACCAACCATGATGCCTGTCTTTGTTATCAATCCTGCTTGGCTTGAAAGAGATAATACTTTCAAACTTACATCGTATTTGGCACGTGAACGAGTTTGATCGGAAAGTCTTTTAACGGTTTCCATATTGTGACCAAATACGTCCGGTTTTGAAGCAAAGACTATGTTCAAAAGCTCTTCGTCGGCATCAAAGTCCGGTGTCAATACTTCTATTGTTGTATTTGGATTTGCTTCTCTTATGGCTGTGATTGTTTTTGCCCAATGCTCTGCTGATTTATCGGCTAAATCATCTCTATCAACTGAGGTTATAACACAGTGCTTTAATTGCATCAATTTAACAGATTCTGCAATCTTTACAGGCTCTTGAGGATCCAACGGTAGCGGTCTTCCGGTTTTGGTTGCACAAAACTTACATGAGCGTGTGCAAATGTCTCCTGAGATCATAAAAGTTGCTGTTCCTATCGACCAACATTGACCTATGTTTGGGCATTTACCACTGCTGCAAATTGTATGCAACTTATTTAACTCTACAATCTTCTTTACCTTTGGGTAATTCTCGCCCGTTTCAAGTTTTATCTTTAACCAATTCGGTTTACGTTCTGTGTTATTCATTGGTATCCGTATTTGTATCGTATAATTCTTCCTTCGGTTTTTCTTCTATTATCTTTTTGTAAGCCTTTTCTGCGGCTAATTGCTCTGCTGATTTGATTGAATAGTTTATTGCTTTCTCGTATGGAACTCCTCCTATGTTCACTTGAACGGTATCTTGCTTGCGATGATTTATCTCTTCAACCTCTCTGGTTTCAAAAGAGACTGAAGATTTGTTTTTCTGATCCCAAGCTATCAATTTACCTTTATAATTC
>JAGBSA010000024.1 GCA_017632095.1 Bacteroidales bacterium
CGTAAACAAGTCCTATATTGTTGTAAGAGCTTGCAGTATCGGGGTGATTTTCTCACAAAACGTCTTTGAACATTTCTAAGGCTTTGTGATGAAATTCCAATGCTTTGTAGTAGTCTCCTAAATCATCGTAAACATTTCCTATGTTGTTGTAAGAAGTAGCGGTAATATCGTTTTGTCCGTTTGTCTCTTCGCTTAATCGTATGAATCGCAGGTTTACTTCAATCGACTCTTTGTAATAAGCGTAGTCAGCAAGGAAAATGCCATACTTATACAGCAGTTCGATATATTTTTCCGCAGGGCAGTCGATTTCTTGTGCCGTTTTGTCGGCTTCTTTGTAGGCATTCAAGGCTTCGGACTTTCGTTCTTCTATTGTCTTATCGGTGTTTGACAGTACGGTTTCGGCTTTCAAAAGCAGTGCATCTATGTCCGCAAGAAGTTTTTTCCTCATTTGCTCACCTGTTTTCTTGTGTTCGATATATTCTTCACGCCTTTGAGCGACTCCCTGTGTTGCTTCGGAAAGAATGATGTCGGCTTTATTTACTTCTCCTTCGGCGAATGCTTCCATCGCTCTTTTGACTGCTTCGTTTATCTCTTGCCCTTGCAACTCTATGATGCGGCGTTCGATTCTCAAAATCTGCTTTCGATAATGCTCGAACTCTTTCTGTAATGCGTTTCTTTTGTTCTGTTTCTCCTGAATGCGGTTTTTAAGGTTTTCGTCTTCGGGTGCGGAGGCTTGTCTGAGGAGTAAATCTCTTATGTCTTCGTTCAAGTCTTTCAAGTCTTCACGCATGCGGATGAAGTCTTTGTTTTTGGCGAAGAAATCTATCTTATCTACTCTTCCGACGTTGATTCCTTCATATACAAGTTTATCTCCGTCCACATCGACCTTGTTTTCAAGAGAGTTTTCGAAGAGTTGCAACTGCATGACAAAGTGCAGATTTAACGAATCCCTGCTTGTATATCTCGCAAAGAAGTATTTGAGGTTTTCAAACAAATCTTTCTTAAAATCTGTCAGCGTTTTGTCTTCCGTTTCTCCTTCGTTCAAATCCCTGCAATAAACATGCGGCTTCGGCAAACCATGATTCTTATATAGATCTTTTGCCAAATTAAACTCTTCGACGGTGAATTTGCCTGCCTTTGTGCGGAATAATGCAAGGAAGATGTCGCTTTGCTTTATGTATTCGTTGTATTCGTCTTGTTTTCTCTTGTCGTTGTATGCCGAATCGAGGTCTTCCCATTCGAAAAGCCTGATTCGGATTCCTCTCTTCTCGTATAAATTATCCAATCTGCGGATAAAATTTCCGAATGCTTCGCGATCTTGTTCCAATTCTTCGCTCGACGCCAAAAACACTTTGATTTCTTTCATTCTCTTTTGTTTTTTGATTATTAGAAAGTTTGTTTCGATTCTTTTATGCAAAGATATGATTTTTTCTTATTGCGAGATAGTTACATGAGGTTTTATTTTGCTTTTAACG
This sequence comes from Bacteroidales bacterium, assembly GCA_017632095.1. Lineage (GTDB taxonomy): Bacteria > Bacteroidota > Bacteroidia > Bacteroidales > P3 > Onthomorpha. Next base: position 1,476 of record JAGBSA010000024.1, read on the forward strand.
AAACGAAGTTTGGGCATCAGCGAAACGGCGTTTTAGAAAATTAAAACGAAGAGTTAGAAAATTAAAACTTCGTTTCGCTGACACTCTTTCTTGGTTGAGAAATGTTTTTGTTTGTTGTTTTCAAGCTATATACTGCATTGGTTGCAATAAAATTTTGTCATTCGAGCTTTTTTTCGGAACTTTGCAAAACAATTCGATAACATACAAAAATAAATAGATATGAGACAATTGATTGAATGCGTACCTAACATTTCAGAAGGTAGAGATATGAACATCATCAACCAAGTTGTTGCAGAGGTTGAAAAGGTTGATGGTGTTAAATTGTTGGATGTGGACCCGGGTGCTACAACAAATAGAACTGTTATCACCTTTGTGGGAGAGCCGGAGCAAGTGTGCGAGGCTGCTTTTCGTTTAGTTAAGAAAGCCCAAGAGCTAATCGATATGAGAAATCACCACGGTGACCACCCTCGTTTCGGTGCTACAGACGTTTGTCCTTTGATTCCGGTGGCTAATATCACTATGGAAGAAGTGGTAGAATATGCTCGTGCTTTGGGTAAAAGAATCGGTACAGAATTGGAAATCCCTGTTTATTGCTACGAATCTGCAGCTTTTGAACCTAAGAGACAAAACCTTGCTTCTTGTAGAAAGGGAGAATATGAAGGGCTTTCAGCAAGAATAGTTACTGAAGAGTGGAAACCTTGTTTCGGACCTGCTGTTTGGAATGAAAGCGTTGCAAAAAGCGGTGCTACAGCTGTTGGTGCTAGAGATTTCCTTTTGGCGGTAAACTATAACTTAAATACTACTTCAACACGTAGAGCTAACGCAATAGCTTTCGATGTTAGAGAAAAAGGTCGTCCAATGAGAGAAGGTGGTAAACCAAACGGAAAACCTATGAAGGACGAACAAGGAAATCCTATTATGATTCCGGGAACTTTGAAAGGTACAAAGGCTATCGGTTGGTTTATTGAAGAATATGGCATTGCTCAAGTTTCAATGAATATTACTGATGCAAAAGTTGCTCCTTTGCATGTTTGCTTTGACGAAGTGAGTGCCAAAGCTGCAGCAAGAGGAGTTAGGGTTACAGGTGTTGAAATCGTAGGTTTGGTTCCTAAGAAAACTTTGATTGATGCCGGTAAATATTATCTTGCAAAACAACAACGTTCTCTTGGAGTTGATGAAGCTGAGTTAAGAAAGATTGCTGTTAAGTCAATGGGACTTGATGATTTGAAACCATTCAATCCACAAGAAAAAGTAATCGAATACATGATTGAAGATAGCAGCAAGAAATTAGTAGATATGACTTGCACTGCTTTTGCTAACGAAACTGCTTCTGAGAGTCCTGCACCGGGAGGCGGCAGTATATCTGCTTATATGGGCGCATTAGGTGCTGCTTTAGGAACAATGGTTGCAAATCTTTCATCTCACAAAGCAGGTTGGGACGAAAGATGGGAAGAATTTTCTGTTGTTGCAGAACAAGGACAAGCCATAAAAGATGAGTTGTTATTCTTAGTTGATGAAGACACTCGTTCTTTCAACTTAATAATGGAAGCATTTGGATTGCCTAAAAAGACAGATGAGGATAAGGCAAAACGCACAGAGGCAATACAAGCTGCAACAAAATATGCGATAGAAGTTCCTTATAGAACTCTTTGTAAGTCGTTTGAAGTGTTTGAAGTTTGTCAAAAAATGGTTGAAATAGGAAATCCAAACTCTGTAACTGACGCAGCGGTTGGTATATTGTGTGCAAGAGCTGCTTGTATTGGAGCTTTCATGAACATGCAAATCAACTGTGGTATCTTAAACGATAAAGAATTTGTTAAAGAAATCATCGCAAAAGGACAAGCAATTGTTGATAAAGCAGAAGCTATTGAAAAAGAATTTACAGCTCGTGTTTTGAAACAAATCTCCGAATAAGCTGTTAGATTTTTCAAACTTTTGTTTTGCAAAGAGTGTTTCAAAACACTATGAATTGAAAACAAGTTTTTTTGTTAAAATTTTCCATAGTTTTTCAGGGAGGAGATTTGAAATCTTCTCCCTGTTTTTTTGATTTAGATACCTAATCCTTTTTATTCGTTTAGTAAGATGTACAATGAGAAGGTCTTTTCTTTGAAAGAGGTTACGTTAAGCATTAAACGCACGCTTAATACTCGTTATGGTTCTTCGTTTTGGGTAAAAGCCGAAATGATAAAGCTGAATCATTATCCTTACAGCGGACATGCCTTTCCTGATTTGATAGAAAAACAAAACGATGTGATTGTTGCTCAAATGAGAGCGGTGATTTGGAGTGCTGACTTCAAACGAATAAGGGATAAATTCAGAGCTTGTGGACTTGCTGATTTGTGTGATGGAATTTCTATCTTGTTTCGAGCGAGTATTCTATTTGATGAATTCTATGGATTAAGCCTTAGAATAATAGATATCGATACTTCGTTTACTTTGGGCGAAATGGAAAAGCAGCGAATGTTGTGTATAGAACGTCTAAAGAATGAAGGAATTTATGGACTTAATCAAACATTGCCGTTAAAGGCTGTTCCAAAACGCTTTGCCATTGTTTCTGTTGATAGTAGTAAAGGTTACAATGACTTTATGCAGATTGTGGATAAGTTCTCAAGTCGTTTTACAATCTTTACACACCTTTTCCCATCCTTGTTGCAAGGAGATGGAGCTATCAATTCTATATCGTACGCTTTGGAAAGAATAAATCCATTGGCTGATTTCTTTGATGCTGTTCTTATAATAAGAGGTGGAGGTGGTGATGTGGGATTGGATTGTTATAATAACTACAATCTGTGTAAGGCAATTTCTCTTTGCAAACTTCCTGTTTTGACTGGAATCGGTCATGCTTCGAATCTGACGGTTGCAGAGCAGATTGCTTGGAAGAATTTCATAACTCCTACCGATTTAGCAGACTTTTTGTTCTCTAGATTCAGCAATGCTTATCTTGAAGTGGTAAATCTATCAAAGGAATTGAAGTCTAAGGCAGATGCAATTTTGAATGCCAATGTGGAAAAGCTAAATTTGCTTTCTGAAACTTTAAGAGTGAAAACCATAAACAGATTTTCATCAGAGAAGGAGCGATTGCAAATGATTGAAAGGTACGTTCGCTTGTTAGATCCCTCGCTTTTGTTGAAGAAAGGTTATAGTATGACTTACTTAAATGGGGAATTGATTACCTCAGTTAGTGAATTGAAATCTGGAGATGAAATTATAACAAGATTTTCAGACGGAGAAATTATTTCAAATGTTAAATGATTTTTTTAAGATATGGAAGAGACTAATATGAATCTTACTTACGAAGAGGCTTTTGCTGAATTGAAAGATATAGTAAATAGTTTGGAGAGTAGCGAAACGAAGATTGACGAACTTGAAACGAAGCTTCGTCGTGCTGAAACTTTGATTGGATTTTGTAAAATCAAGTTAAAAGATGTGGAAGTAAACCTTGAAGATTTACTTAACAAACTTAGTGAAGAACAACAAGAGGAGTAGGGAAGGGGTTATAAGGCTAAGAGTGCTTCGATTGCAAGTTTGTAGCCATTCAATCCAAGTCCTATTATGCTACCTTTGCAATGTGGTGCAATGAGTGAAGTATGGCGAAATTCTTCTCTTGCAAATATATTGCTGATGTGTACTTCGACAACAGGGGAATCAATAGCCCTTACAACATCTGCAATAGATACCGAAGTGTGTGTGTAACCTGCTGCATTGAGAACAATACCGTCTTTTCCGTTTTCTTGTTGTAGAAAATCAATAATTGTTCCCTCTACATTGCTTTGAAAATATTTTAGCTCAACCTCGGGGTATAATTTCTTTAAGTTTTCAAAAAAGTCTTCAAAACTTTCTTTTCCATACACAGAAATCTCTCTTTTGCCTAATAAATTGAGATTTGGTCCGTTAATTATAGTTATTCTTTTCATTGTGTTCAAATTCTCTATCGATTACTTTCAAGTCTTTACCTATCAAAAATAAGGTTGGTACTGTCCAAATGTAGCTTTTGGTTATTGGTTCGCAGTCCTCACAATAGGCATTCACCCATTCAGTTGGTAGATTGCTGCAATTGGTTTCCCAATTCTCTTTATTGGTTTCAACAGCAATTGCAAGTACAGTCAGTTTTCCTTCGTTTTGCAGTTTTTTTATCTTTTTACTTCTTGCTAATTTCTTTTTTGTTTTTGCACAAATCTCACATTCAGGCGAGTGAAACAAAACAAGCACATTGCTTTGTTTTGTTTCAATAAGCTTATACAAAGTTTGACTCTCTTGGTTTGCAATAAAAGAAAAGTCAATTGCTGTCTCACCGATTTGATTATCCGATTCTTTGTTGTAAGTCTGCGATTCAGCTCGCTGAAAGCAAGAAAGAAAAATCAGAAACAAAGAAATCCTTATACCGAAACTTGATATTGATTTTTTCATATCTCCAATATTGCACCTTTTTCAGGGATATAAACGTTTTTGTAGCCGTTTTCCTGCAATGTTTGTGCGAGATTGTTTTGTGTTTCTTCTTCTCCGTGTACCAAA
>JAGBSA010000261.1 GCA_017632095.1 Bacteroidales bacterium
CGAGAGTCGTTCTCATCATCAATTACAAAAAGATGTGTCATCAAAACCTTTGCTCCTTCTTCGTCTTTGAAGTTTTCGATGGTTTGTTGCCAAATGTTTTGAAGATAATCTCTTAAAGCTTGCTCTTGATTGTCGATGTCAAAGTGTTCTCTTAGGCGTTGCTCGTTTACAAATGGGGTTGCAATCAATTGAAGCGGGTAGTTGTATTTTGGAAGTTTGATTTGAAGGTAGTTTGCTCCTGATTTTTCTATGGTGATATGTTCATTTATCTTTCCCATTTCCTGATAAACTCCGTAGTTTCCAAGAAAGAATATACCGTTCTTTTTAGCAAAACTATCCGGCATATCGATTCTGTCTGCCGAATCGTGATTTCCAGCTATTGCAACGATAGGACGTTTGCCGTTTTCTGAGATTTCGTAAAGTGAATCGTATAATAAGGTCATGGAAGCGACTGAAGGATTGAAGGTGTCGAACAAATCGCCTGCTATTAAGACGATGTCGATTTGCTCTTCTTTACAAACTTGGGCTAACTCTTGCAAGAATGCTGCTTGTTCTTCATTTCGCTGATAGGCATAAAGCTTCTTGCCGATATGAATGTCGGAAGTGTGAAGTATTTTCATAAAAAGAGTGAACTAAATGGTTGTTTTATCTGAATATATAGGTAATTGTACCTTTTTGAACTTCAGGTGCGTCTGGTTTTTTGGTGAATTGCGATTTTTTTGCTGCTTGTTCACATTTTCTAAATAAGTTTGAATCCCATATAGTGGTGCCTCGCGCTCCTCCTTTGGCCTCTATGACATTTCCATTTTGATCTACCTTTATCTCAACAACGATATTGCCGACTTTTTCGGTAGAAGAACTTGGCTTTCCTAAGTTTTTGGCACCTCTTCCTGCAAGAGAGAACGATGTTCCACTACCTGCACCGTCTCCACCACTGCCTTTGCCATCTCCTTTTCCTTCTCCGGCATCTCCACCACTGCCTTCCTTTACCTTACCTTTTGTGAACAAAGCGTTCTGATTAATTTCAGGCTCTTCGTTTTCTTTTGGCTTAGCAACAGCTTCTTGTTTTGGTTTCTTCTGTTTGTTTTCCGTTTTCTTACTAACAAGAGGTACATCTTCAGCATCTTGAGTTACCTCCCCAACTTCTTCATCGGGAATTGTTTCTCCTAAAGACACATCTTCACCTCCTTCTGCAGCATGTTCAAGATCTGTTCCTATGTCGCTAAATTCCCCTAAGTCCATTTCAACTCCTAATTCAGGAGGTGGCGGATCGGGGTATTTAAGACCAAGAACCAAAAGCAAAGCAACAACCACACCGTGAAAGGCTATGGAAGCAGCGAATCCGATTATTTTTCGTTTAGTGTCTTTTTCTCTTATGTCCATTCTATTTTGCAGCTTCAGTAGCTAATATGACCTTGTGCTTTTTCCCTTGGCTGGCATTTACTTTGTTTACAGCATCTATTACTTTCACGACGTATTGAACAGCAACTGATGCGTCGGAATGCAGTTTTACAGTCCCGTCTGTAACTTCGCTCAAAAGATTTCCAATAATCACAGGAAGTTCTTCTTCACTTATCGGATTATTCTCAACAAAGAATTGATTATTCTCATCAATAGAAACCGTGACATTTTGTTTCGCCATGGTTTGTCCACTTGTGCTTTTTGGTAATAGCAGTTTTATCGCATTAGGACTTATAAGCGTTGATGTCAACATGAAGAATATCAACAGCAAAAAGACTAAATCCGACATCGAAGACGAATTAAAGTTCGGGTCTATTTTGTTTCGTGTTTGTATCATGATGATTTTATTGAGCAGGTTCGTGCAACAAATCCATAAACTCCATAGTTCGTGCTTCAAGCATAAAAACTATTTTGTTGATTTTTCCTACCAATATACTGTAAAGAAAATTCGCTATAATACCTACAATCAATCCGCCAACGGTTGTTACCATTGCTTCGTAGATTCCTCCAGATAGCAATTGGATATCAATATTGTTTCCAGCAGTACTCATATCGAAGAAAGCCTTTACCATACCTGTTACCGTACCAAGAAAACCTAATGAAGGACCTAAAGCAGCTATTGTTCCAACCATTGAAACCCCGTTCTCCAATCTTGCAACCTCTAATTTACCTACGTTTTCTATTGCTTGGTTTATGTCGTTTAGAGGTCTTCCAAGGCGAGATAACCCTTTCCCAATCATTCTTCCGATAGGTGTATCATTATTTTCGGTCAATCTTTTGGCTCCTGCCAAATCTCCTTTATGGATGCATTCTCTTACATTGTCCATAAAGTTCTTGTCTTCTTGAAGTGCTTTGTTCAAAGCGATGTATCGTTCTACGAATATGTAGATTGCCACTATCGAAACAATGGCAAGGACTATCATAATCCAACCTCCTTTGACTGCTAAGGAGAAAACATTAAGTTTTGCTGTAGTTTCAGCAGCTTGTGTTGCAACTTCCGCTCCGGCTTGTTGTATTTGTAAAAGTATGTTTGCTAACATCTGTGCTTTGTTTTTTGTTTATAATGTTATTGTACAATGATTTTTTCAATTTGATGACCATTATGTGTCATTATAAGCAAGAAGAATATTCCTTTTTTCTCTCTGAAGTCAAATTCTTCTGGCAATATATTTCCTTCGTCTATGGTTTTGCCTTGATTATCGCTTATTCTCCAATAATCAACAGCAACATCTTGTGCTTGGAATTTAATTATTCCAGAAGTAGGGTTTGGATATAATGAAATAAATTTCGTCTCTACATCTTCAATTCCTTGTTGTATTGTGTTGAAATGGAATTCTTCACTCCAATTACTTTCAAATTCTCCGCACAATGCACGAATCTTTACTTTGTACTCTGTTTGTGGAGTCAATCCGATAGGAGAAAACATTGGTGATCCTTCGATTAAAACTCCTGTTGTAGGCAATTGCTCATTTGCTTTTGCGAATATAACTTCCCACAAAGACTGACTCATGCTACCCGGAGTCCATTCTATCTTGACAGAAGAGTATCCTATTTCTCTGGTGTGAATACCGCTGACAGCAGCACAAGGAGGTGCAACAGTAGTAAAGGTTCTTATGTCAGACCATTCGCTATACAATTCATCGCATACGCCTCTTACGAAAACAGAATAAGAACGTCCGCCTTCAAGATTTGTAAGTGTAACAACGGTATCTGTAGTTATAACTGATTCTCCTTCGCCTGCAGTGTGCCCTGCAAAGCCATACTCAACTTCCCACTTGTTTTGACCGAATCCTTTGTTGAAATGAACAGTTGCTTCATTGATTCCGATTTCAGAGAAAGTAGTTCCGAATGGTATATTACCGCAAGCGTGTTGTGTTGTAAAACTTGTTTGGGCAGAATACACAGTATCGTAAGTCGAACCATACTTTATGACTGAGTACATTCTTACATAGTAAGTTGTTCCTGAGGTAAGACCGGTTACATCTTTACTCATAACGTGAGGGAATGAAGATGCAGAACCTCCAAATGTAGTTCTGTTGTCATTATATGTAGGGTTTGGGCTAGTACCATAAACAAACCCTTTGTTAGTTTGAATAGTTGCATCGTTCTTTGCAAGAATCTCTCCCGAGAAAGTTGCTTCCATCAATCCGATATTTGACACTGTTGGAGTGGAAAAAGAAGGTGGTAATGCAACTGGGGTAGTAAAGTTCAGGATATTTGTAGAGTACACAGTATCTGCAGTTGCTCCCGAGCCTTTTTTTACATACGCTCTAACGTAATAAGTAGTATTTGGAGCAAGGTTTGTTACTGTTGTGTTGTAACTTCCAGTGTTTGTTCCAGAAACGTTTTTCGCAGTTCCGTTTGCTTTTGTCGGTAGAGGGTTTGTTGAATATACGAATCCCTTTCCATTGACTGTCCAATTCCCTTTGCTGACTAAATTTCCATAAAACTTAGCTCCAGTTATCGTAACGTTGTTCAAGCTATCCATTGTAACAGTTGGATCTTGTCCAAAGGCAAATGATGAGAACAGAATCATTATTCCGACCAACAATGCTGAATATTTTTTCATTTTTTATGATGTTTTACGTGTACAAATTTTTAATTGCCAAATTAAGCAACTGCAAATATACAAAAAAAACGTAGAATAATGGTAATGAATGTTAATAATATTAAAATATTTTTTTAATGCCACACTTTGTATCTTGGTTTTGTTTTTGTGGAATGAAATTTTGCTAATCTGTTTTCAAGGCTTGAAGATATGTGTTTTTATTACCATTTAGCGAAACTTTGTTTCAGAATTTTCTTTCTTGAATCTAGAAAATTCTTTCTTCGTTTTAGAAAAATGAATTCAAGACTTAATTTTGTGCTTTGAGAAATAATTTCGAGATGTCAATAATTTATGATAACTTTGCAGAAATAAAATAAGATAGGTTATGAATATAGTGATTCCAATGGCGGGAATGGGAAAACGTCTCCGCCCTCACACATTGACAACTCCCAAACCATTGATAGAAGTTGCGGGAAAATCCATAGTAAGACGCTTATGCGAAGATATAAATCAAGTTGTAGGCGAACAAATCGAAGAAATAGGCTTTATAATCGGTGATTTCGGAAAAGAAGTTGAAGAAAGATTGCTCCAAATCGCTGAACAATTAGGAGCAAAAGGTAAAATATACTATCAAAACGAACCCTTGGGAACGGCACATGCTGTTTGGTGTGCACGCGAAAGCCTTAAAGGGAAAGTAACCGTTGCATTTGCAGACACATTGTTTGATGCCGGTTTTGCAATGAACACAGAGGAAGACGGCATTATTTGGACTCATAAAGTTGAAGACCCAAGTGCATTCGGTGTTGTCAGAAAGAATGATGACGAAACAATAAATGGGTTTGTTGAAAAGCCAAAAGAATTTGTCAGCAACGAGGCTATAATCGGTATCTACTACTTTAAGTCTGGTGAAAACTTGTTAAGCGAGTTGCAATATTTGATAGACAACAACATAACAAAGTCCGGCGAATATCAATTGACAGATGCGTTGCAAAATATGTTGGATAAGGGTTTGAAGTTCAAGACTAATGATGTTAAAGAGTGGCTTGATTGCGGTAATCCTGCTGCAACAATAAACACAAATCAAAGAGTGTTGGAGTTGAAATCAGGAAAAGAACAACTAGTTTCAAGAGACGTTAAATCAAACAACAGCGTCATAATTCCACCTGTTTATATCGGCAAAGGCGTTTCAATAAGCAATTCGGTGATTGGCCCTTACGTCAGCGTAGCTGAAGGATGCGAAATCAACGATTGCAGAATAGAGAATACCATGATAGGCAAACAATGTATTCTATCAAAGAGTGTTATTGCTGAAAGTATGATTGGAAACAACGTAAACATAAAATCCAATATTCAACGTTTGAGTATAGGAGATTATAGTGTAGTTGAATTATAATGATGATAAGAAACAAATATTTGTTTGCAATTTTCGCAAGCGTTCTTTTTTTGGTTGGATGTTCCACTTCGAAGAAAGACATTGACGGAATGACGAGTGCCGAAATCAAAATTGCAGAAAAAATTATCGATGCTGCAACACAAATGGAGATTGGCAACTTTGAGCAAGCTGAAAAACTATATCAAGAGATTTTGTCCGCACAAGCGGACAATTCTCTTGCATATTATCAGCTTGCAGCTTTGAATTATCGTCAGTTAAACTTAGAATCGGCAATAGAATACAACGAAAAAGCTATTTCAATTGAGCCAAAGAATCGTTGGTATAGGGAACAACTTGCCAAAATCTACAAAAAGATAAATAATATCGAAAAGGCTGCAGAGCAATACAATATCTTGATAAAGCAAAACCCCGATGTTGAAGACTATTATAGGGATTTGATAGAAATTTATATTATTGCGAAAGAAGATAAAAAAGCCATAGAGGTGGTGAATCGCTTGGAGAAAAAAATCGGTTCAAGTGAAAATACAGCCATGATTAAGTATAACTTGTTCAAATTAACAAATCAGAAAGACAAAGCAAGAAA
>JAGBSA010000262.1 GCA_017632095.1 Bacteroidales bacterium
TCTTTTGAAATAGCAGTTCTCTTTCGCCTACATATGCTTTTATGTGGTCGATTATGTGTTTTCTTTGCTCTATTGCTATGTTACTCCATAGTCTCTTTGCTTTCGTTTTATTGCCTTTCTTGTTGTATGCTTCCCAACATTGCTCAAAGTATGATTCATCTTCAATAACAGTATCTTTTATATATGTATTATTATTTTCTTTTTTATTATTTACATTATTATTCATGTCCTCTGTTTGAATTGATACCCCTTGTGTGTTTGAATTGACACCCCTCTGTTGTTTTGATTTAGTAGGGGTGTCTGTTTGAAATAACACCTTTTCGAATTGTTCGCCTATTCTGAAACATGTCATATTGGAGTATTGTCCTTGTTTGGCAAGTGTTTTTTCTATCAATCCCAAGGCACACATTTTGTCTATTCTTTCTCTCAATGCGGGTTTCTTTATGTTGAGTATTGGTAATTCTTTTAAGATTGTGTTGTATTCAATCCAATAGTATTCAAGTCCATTTTGTGTTATGGTTTTAATGCCTTTGCGTTCCGGAAAATGATAGATGTGATTGAGGATAAGCAAATCGGTTACGTCTAATTTCTTTTCTTTTCCGTCGGTGTAAGTTCTTAATTCTAATACTTTCTCTTGGTCGAATCCTAATATATTGTATCTCATAATTGGGGATTTTTTATTTGATTATACTCCCACAAAGATACAAAAAAAGCTCGCAAGTTAAATCCATGCGAGCTTTGTTCTTCTATTTCTCTTTTCTCTCTTTGGTTTATTCTTCTGAGAGGGTTATCCACTCGTTGTCTATTGCCAAAAGACGACAAAGGTTCAGTGCTTCGGTAGGCACTTCCGTATTGTCTGTTTCTACAAGGCTGTAATCTATGTGTTCGCTTATGCGTTCGATGTCTATTGGCGGAGTAAGATTATGGTGAATAAAGCCTTTGACACGCATGTTTTTGCATGGTGCTTCTATGTTTGAGTAGTGTGTTGTTACCACTGTGAGAGAGTCTTGTTTTGAACTTACTTTGATAAATCCTTCAACAAGTTTGCGTCCTTCCACAGGGTTGGTTGTGCGGGCTAATTCATCGACCAAAACAAGATGTCTGCCGCCTTGACGCATTGTTTTGATGATGTTGTCCAATGTTTTTATCTCCCAAGCAAATGAGGACAAACCTTCTTCTTCGTTCTGACCGTCTCCGATAGAGCATTGCACGCTTTCGACCAAGCTCACTTTGCCTTCTCGGCATGAGGTCATAAATCCGTATTGCAACATAAGTTGATTGAGTGCCAAGGTTTTGAGTATCATCGTTTTTCCTGCCATATTGGCTCCGGTTATCAAGAATACGTCTTCTCCGACTTCGATGTCTATATCTTGATAGCGTTTTGATTTTTCGCTCATCAGTTTTTTCACAACAGGGTGAAACATTCCCTTGTAGTTTATCTGCTTTTGGTCGCATATTTCGACCTTTTGAAGGTTTAATTCTTTGGCTAAAAGTGCTTTTGCAAAGGCTACGTCTATCAATGCTACGTTTCTTAGGGCTTGTTTCAACTTGGGTACTTGTACGAAAAGTTTTTTGCAGAGTCGTTCTCTGATTTGGTCTTCTATTTTCAAACACTCCAAGTATAGTATGCGGCTTTCTTCTTCTTGGTTCTCATTGCGGGCTTTTTCCCAACGTTTTCTTGCCTTTGTAAGCTCTTCGGAGTATGCGGAATAGACATGAAAACTTGGTTGCTCCAATCCTTCTGGGTCCAATATTTCGATTGCTTCCTGCAAATCGGGCAGAGGCATAAGTGTTGAGTCAAATTGCTTTTTCAACTTCTTTATGTTGATGCAGAAAACCTTTAACTCAAACAATGCAACATCGTCTGCCACACCATCTTGCTCGATTAGTTTTACCGTTCCTTTTACATCACAAATAGAGTTCAAAAGACAGAAAAACTTATGTAGGTTTTGTTCGTTTTGTGCATTGATAAACTCTGTGCATTCTTCTGTCTGTTGCCATTGCTGCTTTATCCATGCCTCCGAATGAGAGAATTCTGTGTCTAAAAGCAGTTTTCTGCCCATCGAGGTTTGGATATTCATTTGCGAATATATTGTTTTCAGTGCTTTGTATTCGGCAATGGCTTGTTGAAATTTCATTGTGTTATAAGGTTTTTATATTGTAAATGTCCATTGGTATGGCTTGTGAAAGTGCTTCAAGCATTTGTTCATTGTTGAAGTTGTAACCGCTTGGAGAAATGGGATTTGCCGTTATTGCAATCAGGTTGGCAGGGTGGAGGACGCTCAATCTTCCGCCGCGTTGCAAGAATCGATGTATGCTTTCTGGGGAAGCAAAATTTTTGGTAAAGTCTTTGATGATGATTTCTGTTGATGAGAGTTCTTTTTGGGTGCAAAGAAACTGCATGAATTTCTCGTTCAAGACTCCCGATATGTATATGCGTTTGCCGTATGCAAATATTTTATCTTTGTAGCGGTCAATCATCAGTAGGGAAGGGATTTCCAATTCTATGACTTCTCCATCTGAGAGTGCAAATATTCCATTCTCCTTTTGCTTTAAGCATTCTGATTCAACGCCCTGATATTTCGGTAATTGTGTAAGCTGATATATGAAACGGGTTTTTGCAACCATTGTGGGTAATGAGGCACTTACGGCTGCTCCTGTTGAAAGTATCATTGCATCTGTTATACATGGAGAACCGAAACTCATTCTCGACAAAGCCCCGTCAATAAGGCATAAATCGACTTGTGTGGATAATGTGTCGATAAGTCTTTTCAGTTGTTCACTTCCACTTGGACCTGCAAGCAATACTTTTCCGTCGGATACGGCTTGTGCTGTTATCAGTCTGCCTAAGGCTGTGGTTTGACGGCTTACCGATTCTATGTCGGCAATTATTTCTTTTTGATTGTAGAGTGCTTGTGCCGTAACAAACTTTGTGCCTTTGTAGATGGTGATTTCGGGTTTTGCGGTTTCGGTTACTTGATCCACCTGCTCACCATCAATACCGATTGAACTGATTGCCAATTTCAGTTCAGAAAAAGTGCGGAGACGATTCAGCACATAATTAAGCGTCTGAGTCTTCCCCGCATTCTTTTCCATACCGACAAAAGATACACTTTTGTATCCTAATAGTTTTTCAACAAAAGGCATATCTGTGTCGATTTATTTATGCTTTTATTTTTTGTTTCTTTCGTGACGTGCCAATTTTGCAGGCTCCATAGATAACTGATCGCCGCGTAACAATTTTGATACACCGTCATTAACGATTTCATCGCCTTTCAAGAAGTCTAAATCGCATTCTCCCGGAACGTAATTTGCCGGTTCTGAATATGTGGTTATGACTCCTTCGAAGTTTCTCAAAACAACCTTGTTTGGTGATTGAGATATGATGTATTGAGGCATTACAGGAGTTTTTCCACCACCGCCCGGAGCATCTACAACGAAAGTAGGAACAGCGTAACCTGATGTATGACCACGAAGGTTCTCTATTATCTCGATTCCTTTTGACACAGGAGTACGGAAGTGTTCCAATCCCATTGAAAGGTCGCATTGATAGATGTAGTAAGGTCTTACTCTCATCTTAACAAGTTCGTGAACCAATTTCTTAAATACGCGAACATCGTCATTAACTCCTCTCAACAATACTGATTGGTTACCCAATGGAATACCTGCATTAGCCAAACGTTCGCATGCTGCTTTGGCATCAGCTGTACATTCGTTAGGGTGGTTAAAGTGAGTGTTCAACCAAATTGGGTGATACTTCTTTAACATATTTACCAAGTCGTCTGTGATTCTCATAGGGCAAACAACAGGAGTTCTTGAGCCGATACGTATGATTTCAACGTGAGGAATAGCTCTCAAACGTTGGATTATAGATTCCAACATCTTGTCGCTTACCATCAAAGCATCACCACCTGACAACAATACGTCTCTTACTTGCGGTGTTTTTGCGATGTATTCTATACATTTATCGATACGATCTTGTGTTGACTCACAATCGTTTTGTCCTGCGAAACGACGACGTGTGCAATGACGACAATACATTGAGCACATGTCGGTTATCAAGAACAAAACTCTATCCGGATAACGGTGTGTCAATCCCGGAGCAGGAGAGTCTTCATCTTCGTGCAATGGGTCTAACAAATCTGCTTCTGATTGGTACAATTCAGCTCCTGTAGGTATAGCTTGACGACGTACAGGGTCGTTTGGATTGTTTACATCAATCAAAGATAAATAATAAGGAGTGATTGCCATACGCAAAGTCTTCAAAGCGTTAGCCACACCTTGTTCTTCTTCAGCAGTAAGAGTGATGTACTTTTTCAAATCATCTAAAGTTTCCACTCTGTTTTTAACCTGCCATTTCCAATCGTACCATTGTTCATCAGTAACGTTAGGAAACAACTCTTCTCTTCTGTTTACTTGCATATCTATATATGTGTTATTTTTTTTCGTTCTGCAAAGGTAGTATTTTTTTTTGAATTCTTTGCTGTGAAACTTGATTTGAGTAATTTAATTCTTTGTTTTATTTGGAGTTTTCTTCGTTTCGCTCCGACTTATCTTTGAAAATATTTGGGTTTTCCTTCTTAAACTTCTCCTGATAGCGTTTTATATTCTTTTGAGTCATTACAGGAATGAGATAGGTTGTAAGAAACCTAAAAACAAGGTAAATAAGTATCAGTATGATTATTGCTTTTATCATATCATTCGCAAAGTATAAATAAATCCTCTCGCGGATTGAGGAAGAGAATCGGTATGTTTTTGATTTGCTTCAACACCTTGACCTCGTCCAATCCGGTAAGCATATCGACAAATGTTTTATTCTTTGTTGTCTG
The DNA here is from genome assembly GCA_017632095.1 of Bacteroidales bacterium. Lineage (GTDB taxonomy): Bacteria > Bacteroidota > Bacteroidia > Bacteroidales > P3 > Onthomorpha. The sequence goes on from JAGBSA010000262.1 coordinate 4,830, forward strand.
ACAAATAATCAGATTGCAGTTTTCCTTTTCCGCATATTCCAACGCCTGCAAGTCGAGTTTGGTTTTTGTATCCAACGAATGTTTTGTTTCAATCTCTATACCGAATTTAGCAAACATTTTTCTTGCAAAGGCGATATTGAGATTCAATTGCTTTTGATAGTATTCGTCTTTGTAGCGACGATAATACAAAACAATGTCCGATTGAGCAAAACGACCGAGATACGATGCCCAAAGCGTTTTTTCTTTACTTTCACTCAAATGATTAAGCGTCAAAACCACCTTTTCGTACTCTTGCGGGCGGGATTGAGCCGAACAAACCAAATATGCAGTGCGAGAAAATGCCAGATTTCGCAAAAGAGTCTGCGGATGATCGGCTTTTTTCTTGTCCTTACTCTCCGAATCACAACAAACAACGGTCAAAACCGCATTAAGCAGTTCTCCGATTGCGTTCAAAACACTTTCGCTTTTTCCTTTCAGTGCAACGTATGAATGAAACACATCTTCAGGTAGGCTTTCGTTGATTTCTTTAAGGCGTTTTTCAGCTTGCTCTGTTGTGATTTGGGTTAGTGAATCATCGGAAATATGCAAGAGAATCAAACCTTTGTCCAATATCTTGGCAAACTGCACGGCATAATCCAAACAAGCCTGCGTTTTATCCAAATCGGGCAGATAGGCTACAACAAATTGATCTTTCTTTTTCTTGCTTTCCACTAATATCTGTATTTATTGCGTTGTTTTTTCCAAATATACAACAAAAGGACTCCTGCCAAAGCTCCACCCAAATGGGCAAAGTGAGCAACACCGTCCGATGTTCCTAAAACGCCATTAAACAATTCCAATGCCATATAGCCGATTACGAACCATTTTGTTTTAATCGGAATAAGGAAATAAAAATAAACCGTTGTATTTGGAAACATCAATCCAAAGGCTGCAAGTAACCCGAAAACAATTCCTGAAGCTCCGATTGTGTTTATCGAGTTCAAATAATCTGCAACAGGTATTCTATCATATCCTGTATTGACATGAGTGTATATTCCACTCAAAAGGTCGCTGTACATAAAGTAATAGGTTAACTCCTGCAAAAGTGCGGCTCCCAATGCACTGACAAGACAATAGAGAATAAAGCGTTTGCTACCCCAAATGTTCTCAAGCGTGTAGCCAAACATCCAAATGGCAAACATATTAAAAAACAAATGAGAAAAGCTTCCGTGAAAGAAACTATAGGTTATCCATTGCCAGATGTGGTGATCAGAAGCGGCAAAGAAGTGAAGCCCGAACCAATCGGTCAAATCGATGCCTCGAGAACGCAAAACAATGGTTGCAAGATAGCATATAGCGTTTATGATTAACAAATTCTTACATACCACAGGCATAATGGAAAACTGCGGCGGAGTATATTGATTTGTACTGTTGTCGTATCCGAAATTCATTTTTTAATTCTTATTTGTGTTTTGTTCTGTTCAATAAAAAAAGTCTTCAATTGTAAAACTACAAGGTTTTCCCTTACAAACGAAACGACTATTGTTTTATTTGATAAAACCTCGTTTTAATTTCATCATTACAATTGCTTATTACAATTTCAGTCAAAGAGTTGTTCAATATCGTCAAGCGTCATTTTGACCATGATTTTCTTTCCATCCGGTGTTAGCAAACAATCACTACAACTGAACAATTGAGAAACCAAGGTTTGCATTTGCTCAACGCTCAAAGTTTCGTTGTATGCTATTTTGGTTCTTTGAGCGATTTTCAAAGCACGCTTTTCCTCTGCATTCTCCTCATAAAGAATTTCCGTATTCTCCTCAATGATTTCACGAGCTAACTCAAAACATTCATCAGCAGTGCTTGCCAATGGTTTTGCCGATAGCAAAAATCCACCATCTTGTTTGTCGTATTGCATCTCTATTCCATAGTTACGCAATATCGGAAGCATCTCTACCAATTGGAAACTAATGTGTGGAGGGTAGAAATGTTTGATTGGTGAAAGCAAATGTTGTGAATCCGTTTGTGTTTTGTTGTTAGACAGTATGCTTTCGTAGATAACCCTCATCGATGCTCTGCTTTGGTCTATCAACATGAAAGAGTTTTTAAGCTTTACAGCAATGTATCGTTCGCCAACTTGAAAAAGATTGTAATTCTTGGCAAGATTCATTACGGTATTCTCTATTTTTGGCTCTTCTTTTTTCTCTTTTAACTCTTCTTGTTCAAATAGAGATGATTGCACTACTAAAGATTCCTTTACTCTATTTTGCGTTTCGCTATGATTTGTTTCAAAAGGATTGTAGTTAGGGTTGAATTTGATTTGCGGAGCTTTGGGTAGAGGAGTGGAAGATGTGATTACAGGAAACTCTATCGAACGTTTAGAGAAATCTAACTCATTTGCCAAAGAGTATTGTCCTATTGCCTTTTTCACACTTGCGTGAAGGACGGAATAAATCACCTTTTCGTCCAAGAATTTCACCTCTGTCTTGGTCGGATGTATGTTTACATCTATGTTTTCCGGCGATAGGTTGAGCGTAATGAAGAAAGCGGGGTAGGTCTTTTCCAAAATCAAATTAGCAAAAGCTCTATCTACCGCATTGGCAAAGTAAGAATGCTTCATAAATCTTCCATTGACAAAGAAATATTGCCAAGATTTGTTTCTCTTTACCCATTCGCTCGAACAGACAAAGCCATTTATCTCAACCAAATCAATTTTCTCCGAAATAGGAATCAACTTATCGTTCATCGATTTGCCAAACAAATCCACGATTCGCTTTTTCATATTGCCCACAGTCAAATTGTAGAGTGTCTTTTCGTTGTTTATGTAGGTGAATGCGAGGTATGGATTTATCAAAGCTACTCTTAGAAATTCGTCATTTATGTGAGAGGTTTCTATTTGCTCGGTTTTAAGAAAGTTTCTTCTTGCAGGAGTGTTGTAGAATATGTTTTTGACCGAAATACATGTTCCAACTCCGCATGCAATTTCGGAAACCTCCTTAATCACTCCGCCTTCTATAACAACCTTTGTACCAATCTCATCTTGCTCACGACGTGTCTTCAATTCTACTTGCGCTATTGCTGCAATTGAAGCCAAGGCCTCACCTCTGAAACCCATGGTTGAAAGCCTTAGAAGGTCGTCTGAGGATTTTATCTTACTTGTTGCATGGGCAAGAAAACACTTTTGAGCGTCCTCTTTGTCCATTCCGCAACCATTATCGCTTACTTGGATAAGTGTCCTTCCCGCATCTTTGACAACTAACTGCACCCTTGTTGCACCGGCATCAATAGAATTTTCGAGCAATTCCTTAACCACCGAGGCAGGACGGCTAACCACTTCTCCGGCTGCAATCTGATTGGCAACTATTTCGTCTAATAACTCTATTGCCATTTCTCTACACCGTACAGAAGAAAGTAAAGCAATCCGACAAGCACCGTTGCAATCAACATAATTCTGAAAGCTGACACAGGTTTACCTATCTTGTCATTTTTCTTAGCCTTCATTGCCGAACGGAAATCAATACGACGTTTATAGGCTTCACCTTCCGTATCACCATATTTTGCAATTAACTTCTCTAATTCTTCCTTATCCGGATTGTAAAATCGTGGTTTATACTCAAATTGTCGTGGTTTTCTTGTCTGAAATAAGTTACTCATATTCTATTTGTTAGCAAACGAAAATATAAATTCTTGATTTAATTTCATAAAACGAAGTTTTAGCATTCTAAAAAGCCGTTTTAGTATAACTGAAAGTTGAATTTAATTTTTCGGAAAAACATTTCATACCATTTAACCGAAAATTAAATCATTTCAACGGCTGCAAAGTTAGCTATTTTTTCTCAAAACGGCTTTGTGATTACTTTTCTTTTTTGTATCTTTGCAGTCGTTTATAATATCATTATAATGAAGGATTGTGTCCGCATTTTATGATATCCGTTTTTGAATCAAATAACAAAGTACACATAACGAAATATGGAAAAGAGCAACTTAGGCTTAGATTTTAAGAAAGTGGCACACGCTAAAGAGCTTGCAAAGGTTATCTCTGACCAAGTGCAAGAGTTTGTCAACGGATACTCAACCGTGGCTTGCGAAAGAACGTTGTGCCGATTGATGGGCGTAGATGGCGTTGATGAAAGCGGCGTTGCATTGCCAAATGTTTTGGTTGATTACCTAAAAGACAAAGGTATGCTTTCCAATGGTGTGTTGCCGGTATTGGGAAATGCTGTTATATACACAGGAAAGACTCCTAACGAAATTGCAGAAGCAGTTGGTAGAAATGAATTAGACCTTGCTGCTATTCCTCAAGGCGATATGGAAAAAGCAAAAGAAGCTTTGCAACCATTCATCGACCAATCAATGGAGAGAATAAAAGCAAACAGAAAAAGAAGAGAAAACTACATAGAAACAATAGGTGAAGGTCAAAAACCATACCTTTATATAATAGTTGCAACAGGTAACATCTATGAAGACGTTATCCAAGCTCAAGCCGGTGCAAGACAAGGTGCTGATATTATTGCGGTAATTCGTACAACCGGTCAATCACTTTTGGACTATGTTCCTTACGGAGCAACAACCGAAGGCTTTGGTGGTACATTTGCAACACAAGAAAACTTCCGTATAATGCGTAAAGCATTGGACGAAGTGGGAGAAGAGGTAGGACGTTACATCAGATTGTGTAACTATTGTTCAGGTTTGTGTATGCCGGAAATAGCTGTAATGGGAGCTTTGGAAGGTTTGGACGTTATGTTGAACGATGCATTGTACGGAATCCTTTTCCGCGACATCAATATGCAAAGAACACTTATCGACCAATACTTCTCAAGAGTCATAAACGGCTTTGCAGGAGTTATAATCAACACAGGAGAGGACAATTACTTGACAACAGCCGACGCATTCGAACA
>JAGBSA010000263.1 GCA_017632095.1 Bacteroidales bacterium
TTCTATAGCCGGGATTCACCTTGCCGCTTGCAGCATCGCTTAGTTTACGTTTCAACAATGTGCGTCTTAGTGGGGTTAATCGGTCTGTAAATACTTTCCCTTCCAAGTGGTCGTATTCGTGTTGGAAAACTCTTGCTCTTATTCCGTCAAATTCTTCGGTGTGTTCTTCGAAATTCTCGTCAAGATATTTTACAACGATTATGCTGGGTCTTGCTACATCTTCATGAATGTCAGGAAGGGAAAGACAACCCTCTTGAAAGTCGCTCCAAATCTCACCTTTGTATTCTAGAATCTGTGGATTGATAAACACACGCTTGAATCCCTCTCCTTCGGGATATGTTTCTTTGAATGGATCTGCGTCTATAACAAACAATCTTATCGAAAGGTCTATTTGAGGAGCCGCTAAACCGACACCATTTGCCGCATACATGGTTGCAAACATGTTTTCAATCAACTCATTCAAGGCTGGATAATTCTTATCTATGTCAACGGCTTTTTGTTTCAAGACATTGGCGCCATAGCCTACTATAGGTAATATCATAAATCTTAATGTTTTTTCATTTGCATAAAGTCCTGTAAAATCAAAACGGCAGCAACCGTGTCTATTAAGCCTTTGTCTTGACGTTTTTTCTTCTTTAAGCCGGATTGAGCTATGGTTTGGCTTGCAATTTTTGAAGTAAAACGTTCGTCAATCATATATATGTCTTTTTCAGGAAAGGCTTTCGCTAGATTATCTACAAATACTTTCACTGCTTTTGCAGATTCCGATGGGGTGTTGTCAAGTTGCTTTGGGTCGCCTACCACAATCGCATCAACCTCTTCGCGAGACATATATTCTTTTAGGTATGGGAATATATCGATTGTAGATACTGTTGCGAGTTTTGTTGCTATTACTTGCATATAGTCAGTTACGGCTAAACCGACTCTTTTTGTTCCGTAATCTATTGCCAATAATCTGCCCACTGTTTTTTGATTTTATGGTACTATGTTTTTGTTATGTCGTTATATGCTTGCAAAGATACGAAAAAAAACAAAAAAACAAGTTGCTATGCTTTGAAAGCTGCAACTTGCTTTTGATAATGGATTGAAAGAGAATTTAGTTCTGTGGTACAAAGTATAGATTAGTAGTATCGTATCCTCTTGCTTGAATTTTTGTTAATAAAGAGTCGATGATTTGTTGAGGTGGTTTAGGAGTGCGGCTCAAAATCCAAAGGTATTCATCTGAGCGACTGCCAATGACGGCATAGTGATAGTCTTCGTCAAGTTCTAAGATGTAATAGTCCGAGTAGAAGAATGAAAAGAATGATACTTCTAGTTTGCCGTTGGACTCTTTGGTTTGAAAACGTGCTTTTCCTGTAATGCTTTTAGGTTTTCCGTTTTTGATTCCGGAGTTTACAACTTTGATTTTACCATTTGTCATAAGGCTATATTCGGCTGTAATATGAGTCATGCCTTTTTCGAAACGATGGTCATATCTCGCAATTTCATACCATCGTCCCATATACCTTGCAACATCTAAATTGTCTATTGTGCTTACATCTATTGCTTTCGCAGGTTTGTTTGTTTGACAAGAAGTGAGTGCGATTGCAAAAGAATAGATTGGAATAAGGATTAAAAATATTCTTTTCATGATTTGTTTGTTTATGGTTTGTTTGTAAGTCTAACAAATCAAGTAAAGAATTGTTCAAAAAGATAAAACGCACAATCAAAATAAAATTCGATTATGCGTTTTATTGGTTATCTTGTTTTGTTTATAGAGTCTTATTTGCTTATAAAGTGGAAGTGTGAGCCGTATCTTTCAAATGCAGCTTTATCCAAAGCTTCTCTGTGATCAGGGTGAGCAACTGATGTTAGCAATCTTGCTCTCTCTTGAAGGCTCTTTCCATATAGATTAACAGCTCCAAATTCTGTTACGAACCAATGAATATGGTTTCTTGTAGTTACGCAACCTGCTCCAGTGGTTAGGGTGTCTGCTATCTTAGATATTCCATTCTTTGTTACAGATGGCATAGCTATGATTGCTTTTCCTCCTTCTGAACGAGAAGCTCCATAAATGAAGTCTACTTGTCCTCCAACCCCTGAGAAGAATTTTGTTCCTAAAGAGTCAGCACAAACTTGTCCTGTGATATCTATTTGTAATGCTGAATTGATTGCAGTCATCTTTGGTTGTTGTGCAATAACGAATGGGTCGTTTGTGTAACCTACGTCCATCATTGCAACCATTGGATTGTTGTCAATAAAGTCATAAACCTTTTGACTGCCCATCAAGAATGTTGAAACCATTTTACCTTTGTCCAATTTCTTGTTTGAACCATTGATAATTCCCTTTTCAACCAAAGGCAATACTCCATCGGCAAACATTTCTGTGTGAATACCAAGGTTCTTGTGGTTTCCTAATTGTGCCAATACTGCATTTGGTATAGCACCTATTCCCATTTGTAAACAAGCTCCGTCTTCTATCAAAGCAGCACAGTGTTTTCCTATTGCAATTTCTTGTTCGTTTGGCTCAGAAAAATGTGCTGGCATAAGAGGTGTTGAATCCTCTACAAAGATATCAATCATTGACATTGGAATCAAAGCATCGCCCAAAGCACGAGGAACATTTGGATTAACAACTGCTATAACCGTTTTAGCAACTTCAACAGCTGCCAAGGTTGCATCAACACTTGTTCCTAATGAAACGTAACCATGAGCATCTGGAGGACAAACTTGAACCATTGCAACATCACATGGCAAGTATCCTTCTCTGTATAATTTTTGTGTTTCGCTCAAGAAGATAGGAATATAGTCTGCATAACCAGCTTGAACGTCTTTTCTAACGTTACCACCAACGAAGAAAGCGTCGTGTTGGAAAATTCCCTCAAATTCAGCGTTCGCATAAGGAGCAGGACCCTCTGTGTGAAGGTGGTGAATGTAAACATTCTTAAATTCTTTGTTTCTTCCTCTTTCGCACATTGCCTCTATAAGGCATGCAGGAGCAGAAGCAACACTGCTTAAGTGGATATGGTCTCCACTTTTTATAACCTTAACGGCTTCTTGAGCCGATACTGCTTTGTATGTATTATTCATAATAGTATGTGTTTTTGTTTCGTGGCACAAAGATACGAATTTGTTCGGAGTTATTGAGGTTTTACTTGCGCTTATTTATAAAAGTTTATAATAAAACGCTGTTTGGTACGTTATCTATCCAAATAAATATTAAACAAAAGTGCTTATGAAAAAATTTATTCTTTTTTTAGTTTTAGCTATTTCTTGTAGCAGTTTTGCTTATTCGCAAGATAAGGAAATGAGAAAGAAAGATCTGCTGAATGTTATCAAAACAAGAACAAGTGTAAGGACGTTTTCTAAAAAGGTAGCTGAGCCAAAACGATATGTAGACGAGCTTTTGAAAGCTGCAATGTCTGCTCCATCTGCTATGAACAAGCAACCATGGGAGTTTCTCGTTATTACAGATAAAGAAATGAAAATGACGTTGGCAAAAGAGTTTAAGAACGCTTCATACATAGAGAATGCATCATTTGCAATCATTGTTTGTGGAAATATGAAAGCCGCAATTGAAGGCGAAGGACGTGAGTTTTGGGTTCAGGATTGCAGTGCCGCAACAGAGAATATATTATTGGCTGCACATTCTTTAGGATTGGGAGCAGTTTGGTGTGGGATTTACCCTGACAAAGATAGAACTTTGAAGTTGCAAGAGTTTCTTGCGTTGCCTGAATTTATAGTTCCGTTGAATATAATCCCGATATGATTTCCTGAAGGCGAACAAAAAATCAAAGAAAAGTGGAATCCGAAAAAGGTTCACTGGGAAAAATTTGGCAATAACAAGATTGTTGAAAATAAAGAGAAACAAGGTCCAAAAAATAGCTTGCAAATAAAAGCCAAATAAAGGTTTTTGGATATTTCCAAACAAAATAAAATTAGAATGAAAAGTGGATTGCTTTTGTTGGATAAAGCAATCCGCTTTTTTTGTTGAAGCAATTTGCAAAGCCTTTCAAATGATGAGCTTGTTAAAACGAAGAATCGGTTGTGGCAAAACGGCGTTTTAGAAAAATAAAACAAAGAAATAATTTATTAAAACGAAGAAATAAAATACTCAAATCAAGAAAAAATCATAACTTTGCAAAGTTGCGTTTTCGATAAAGGGAAAAAGAGCGATTTTAATTTCTAAAAACTAAATACAAAATTCTTATGAAGAAGAAATTGTTTGCATTTATAGGTTTGTCGGTACTAACAGTTGGTCTATTTGCTCAGCGTATAGACGAAAAGGATTACCATGGACAAAAAGATGTTTCGGTTGTTTATTTCATTAGAGAGATAACTCCCGAAAATGTTTTGAAACTATATGAGGCGTTAAACGAAGATAATTCGGGTAAAATTGGAGTTAAATTACATTTTGGAGAAAAAGGAAATAAGAATTTTCTTAATCCAGAATTGACACGTCCTTTGATGGAAAAGACAAAAGCTACATGGGTTGAAACAAATGTGCTTTATGTAGGAGAAAGACGTTATACCGATAGACATCTTGCTTTGGCTGCACAACACGGATTTACCTTTGCTCCGATAGATATTTTGGATAGTGAGGGCGAAATCGATATTCCTACAGATGGAATGGGCTTGAAGCATTATAAAAATGTCAAGTTGGGAAAGAATTTTGTGAATTACGACAAATATATCATTTATACCCACTTCAAAGGTCATGGTTCGGCTGGCTTTGGTGGTGCTATAAAGAACTTGGCAATGGGATTTGCCTCTCCGGGAGGAAAAATGGCTCAACACGCTAGCGATTATCCACAAATCAATTCGCCGGAAAAGTGTGTCGGTTGCTCTAATTGTGTTAATAATTGCCCGGCTGCAGCTTTGAGTATTGAGGGTGGAATTACTATAGATACGACTAAGTGTATTGGATGTGCGAAGTGTATTGCTGAATGCCCGTTAAAGTTGTTTTCTCCAAAGCAAGTAGAATTGGCTGGTAGCACTTTTATGGAAAGATTAGTTGAATACGCTTATGTTGCATGGAAGATAAAACCGATGGTATTTATCAATGTACTTGCAAATATATCCGCTTCTTGTGATTGTTCCTCAAGAGCACCAAAGCCTTTCTGCGGAGATATTGGAATGGTTGCTTCAAAGGATATATTGGCAATTGATCAGGCGTCATTCGATTTGGTGGCAGAACAACATAAATGTGAAGATCCATTTTTGAAAGAAAGCGGAAAGAGCGGTTTGTCTCAATTAGACTATGCCCAAAAACTTGGAATGGGTAACAGAAAATATGTTTTGATAGAAATTAAATAAGACTGAATAGTGTCAAAATTGAGTAAATTTATCTTTGAAGTTATATTCTTAACTCTCGTTTCGAGTGTATTTTTTTCTTGTGTGGACGAAGGCGAATATGCAAGTGGAGATGGCGTGTCTTTGTCTTTTGATAACGACACTTTGTCATTTGATACTATATTTACTACATTCGGCTCTGTTACCAAGAAATTGATGGTTTACAATAACGAAAGTAAGCCTTTGAAGATAGATTATGTCAAGTTGAAAAATGGAGCAAGCAGTTTTTTTAGACTTAATGTAGATGCATCGACTGATTTGGTCGTAAGAGATGTTGAAATAGGAGCAAAGGATAGTTTATATATATTTGTGAGAGTGGAATTGAACCCAAACGACCAATCGAATCCTTTGTTGGTTGAAGACGAAATTATATTTGGGTTCAATGGAAAGACTCAAAGAGTACTTCTTCATGCTTATGGACAAGATGCTTATTATCATGAGCCAAAGCATTATCTTTTGAGTGAAAATCCGGCTTCTTCAAGTGGCTATGATACTATATGGTATTCCTTGGCAGAAGAAGGGGGAGATAGGAGTGGATGTCTGGTAAATGGAAATGAGATTACTTGGAAAAACGACAAGCCACATGTTATCTTGGGTACCTGTGTTGTCGATTCGGCATATACTCTCAACTTAACATCAGGAACAAGGCTTTGTTTCGATAAGGAATCTGAGTTTTGGGTTTATAAAGATGGAACGTTGAATGCTGTAGGAGAAACCTCTATGCCTATACGTTTTGAAAGTATGAGAAACGATGAACATTATGCTTCAACGGCTGGTCAATGGGGGTGCGTGAGATTTATTGCTGGAAGTAAGGATAATGTCTTGGATAATGTTATAATAAAGAATAACATCATAGGTGTTTTGGTTGATACTTGTGTTAATCAATCTCCTACGATAAGTATGAAAAATACAAGAATAGAAAATTGCTCATATATTGGTGTTTATTCAAGGGGTGCGAGGATAGAAGGTCAAAATGTAATAGTGCAAAATTGCGGTAATTATACTCTCGCTTTAACTATGGGGGGAAGTTATGAGTTCATTCATTGTACCTTTGCTAATTATTGGAGATACGCAACAAGAACAAAGGCGTGTTTATTGTTGAATGATTACTATGTAGATGTGAATTATAATGTGCAATATCGTCCTGTGGATAAGGCGGATTTTTATAATTGTATAGTATATGGAAGTCTTGCTGAAGAAGAAATTGAATTGGATTTGTTAGAGGGTGGTATAAGTAGATACAGGTTTGAAAATTGTGTGTTGAAATCAAAAGATAAATCACTGGATGGTAATTTTGTCTCATGTATATTTGCAGATCCATTATTCAAAGACCCGGCGGAAGGTGATTTAAGAGTAGGTGTATCTTCTCCTGCGATAGGTGCGGGTAATGGGGCTTGGAGTTATGGCGTACCTTTTGATATTAACGGTGTTTATCGTCCAGATCCTCCAACTATTGGTGCTTTGGAATATGTTGAGGATAGCGAACGAGGTGCTAAGAGAGCTTTTCAAAGACGATAGAGAAGATAAAATAAAATTGTTAAGAGAATGCGTGTCTTGAAACTTAAAGTAGAAGAAAATATTTTCAAAAAAGCAAAAAACGCTACTTAAACAAGTTTGACAATATTATTTTTTTTGTATCTTTGCACTTCCGTTTTTTGGGTAAGTGTTTTTTAGAAGAAAACGGGGAAATTTAAGTATTAAGTTATACAATATATTATTCACTAATTTCATTTGAAACGATGACAAAAAAGTATGTTTACACCTTTGGTGGCAAAACTGCGGAAGGTAAGGCAGATATGAAGAATCTGCTTGGGGGAAAAGGAGCTAATTTAGCAGAAATGTGTCACTTAGGATTACCTGTTCCTGCAGGATTAACCATTACAACAGAATGTTGTACTGATTACTATGCAAATGGATGTCAATTGCCTGCTGACTTGATGCAACAAGTTAGAGATGGTTTGAAGAATGCAGAACAAGTAATGGGAATGACTTATGGAGATAAGGACAATTGCTTATTGGTATCTTGTCGTTCAGGAGCTAGAAGCTCAATGCCTGGAATGATGGATACAGTGTTGAATATTGGATTATGTTCTGCTACAATACCTGGATTGATCAAGAAAACAAATAATCCTCGTTTCGTATATGACTCATACAGACGTTTGATTATGATGTATGCTGACGTTGTAATGGAAAAAGCTGAAGGCTTAGAACCATGTAAAGGCGTTGGTATTCGTAGATTGCTTGATGATATGTTTGACGTATACAAACATTCAAAAGGATACAAGCAAGATTCTGATCTTACAACTTAGGATTTGATGTATTTAGCAGAA
>JAGBSA010000264.1 GCA_017632095.1 Bacteroidales bacterium
AAATGGATTTGACTGAGTTGTCTAAATGGATTGAAGAATTAAACGACAAATTAGATAATAGAAAGAGGGCTATCGCAAGCGAAATTTTGCGAGAAATAGGAACGAGAATTAAATTCCTTTTAGATGTTGGAGTGGGTTATTTAAATCTTGGCAGAAGTTCAAGAAGTCTTTCGGGCGGTGAAAGTCAGCGAATACGCCTTGCTACACAAATTGGTTCGGAATTGGTGAATGTGCTGTATATTTTGGACGAACCAAGCATTGGATTGCACCAATCGGATAATATTCGTTTGATTAACGCTTTGAAAAAACTTAGAGATGGTGGCAATTCGGTGATTGTAGTTGAGCATGATAAGGATATGATGATGGAATCGGACTTTGTTGTGGATATTGGACCGGGTGCTGGTGTGAATGGAGGGAAAGTAACCGCAATAGGAACGCCTAAGGAGTTGCTTTTACAGGATTCTTTAACTTGTCAATATCTTAAAAAAAGCAAAGTAATAGAAGTGCCTAAGCAAAGACGAGAAGGAAACGGTCTTTTTATAGATTTGATTGGTGCGAGTGGGAATAATTTGAAGAATGTAAACTTACATCTTCCTCTTGGTTTGTTGGTGTGTGTTACAGGTGTGTCTGGAAGTGGTAAGTCTTCGCTTATCAATAACACCTTACACCCTATTTTAAGCAAACATTTCTATCGTTCCACTGTAACACCACTTCCTTACAAGGAAATTAAGGGTATAGAAAATATTGATAAGGTTATAGAAATAAATCAATTCCCAATAGGCAAGACTCCAAGGAGTAATCCTGCCACATTCATAGGTGTATTTGACCAAATTAGGAAATTATACGCTATGTTGCCGACTGCAAAAATCAGAAACTATCAAGCAGGTAGGTTTTCTTTCAATGTAAAAGGTGGAAGATGCGAAGAGTGTCAGGGTGCGGGAGTTAAAACAATTGAAATGAACTTTTTGCCAGAGATTTATGTCGAATGCCCTGCCTGTCACGGAAAAAGATACAATAGAGAAACGCTTGAGGTTAGATATAGAGGCAAAAGCATAAGCGAGGTTTTGAATATGAGTTTTGATGAAGCCGTTGAGTTTTTCGATGCTTACCCTGCAATCAAGCGACAATTGTCTATGGTTGTGGAAGTAGGATTAGGGTACCTCTCATTAGGACAACCCTCTACTACCCTTTCGGGTGGCGAGTGTCAAAGAATAAAACTTGCTGCCGAATTATCGAAAAAAGACACAGGCAAAACGCTTTACATTCTTGATGAGCCAACAACAGGATTGCACTTTGAGGATATAAACATTCTTATGAAGGTTCTTCAAAAATTAGTGGACAAAGGCAATAGCATGATTATCATTGAGCATAATATGGACGTGATTAAATGTGCCGATTATATCATTGACATGGGAATGGAAGGCGGAAGTTTGGGCGGAAGCATTGTTGAGGCAGATATTCCAGAGAAATTGGCAAAATCTTCAAAAAATAGCATTGGTATTTTCTTAAAAAAAGAATTGGAAACTAAGGATTTAAAAAATAAATCAAAGAAAATAAATTAAAAAAACGCTCATTTATTTGTCTAAACCAAAAAAAAGATATAATTTTGCACTCGCAAAAAACAAGGCGGGATAGCTCAGTTGGTTAGAGCGTCGGATTCATAACCCGGAGGTCACGAGTTCAACTCTCGTTCCCGCTACTAAAATAAAAAAAGCATCAGTCTAAGACTGATGCTTTTTTGTTTAAATTGTTTTTTCTTATTTTAAAGGAAGTTCTTTAAAGCCTTTTCCTAATGCTTCGCTACTGTCCATTACTGAAATGAAAGCATTTTCATCTATTGCACGAATTCCAGATTTTAATTTCACAAATTCTGCACGTGTAACTGTTGTATAGATCACTTTTCTTTCTTGTCCTTTGTACATTCCAATAGCATTGATACATGTACCACCTCTATTCAAATCTGTTATAATAGCTTTTCTTACCTCATCATACTTATCTGTAACGATAAATAAGGTTTTGTAAGTTTTTATACCATCGACAACCATGTCGATTATCTTTCCTTCGATTATGATAAGAAGAATAGAATATGCAGGTAAGCGTAAGTCTGGTGAGATTAACAATGTAGATAATGCAATAATTCCATCTACAATGATAACCATTGTTCCAAGTGATATTCCTGTGTATTTGTTTATTATCATTGAGATAATATCACTTCCTCCTGAGGTTGCTCCTGATTTAAATATCATTCCAATTCCTATACCATACAATAAACCTGCTAATAATGTATTAAGCAAATAGTCTGGCACAAAGAAATTTGTTGTTCCTTGAATTGTAAGGGCGTCTATCGTTGCTTTGCTTGCATCTGTTATAAGTTCACCTACGTGAATAAATGGAGTATATCCCCAATAAGTTTCTATCATCCAAGTAAACACCCAACCTAATGCAACCGATACAATAGTTTTTACACCGAATTTAGGTCCAAGTATTATACTTCCTATGATTAACAACGGCACTTCCATTGAAATTAAGAACCATGTAATTGGTGATTCAAATAGAGTTGCTAATACGTTTGCTAATCCATATACTCCTCCCGGTGCTAAACGATATGGCATTGCAAAAGTTACGTCTGCAATAACAAATAACAAGGTTCCAAATACTATGTAACCATAAGATATGAACCATTGTTTTGAAAAGATTTTTTCATTTGGGTCAACAAGCTGGCTTAACCAAGCTTTTACTTTGTTTTGTTGTTGTGTCATAAATTTTTTGTCTGTTTTTATTTTTTATTACTTAATTTTTAAAGTTTGCAAAGATACTACTTTTTATTTAGTCTCCAAAAGCAATACCTAATCCTTTTGCTGTTTTCACTAAAAAGCTATCAGGACTTACCAAATGTGGTTCTTTCAATGCTTCTTCTAAGGTTACCGATATTACCTCAGGGTGTTTGTAGGCTACCATCTTACCAAAATCTCCCGCTTTTGCAAGTTCAAAAGCCTTTACTCCAAATTCCGAAGCCAATACTCTATCGTATGCAATCGGTGTGCCACCTCGTTGCAAGTGTCCTAAGACTGACACTCTTATATCAGGCTTTACGCCAGCTTCTTGCAACTCTGACTTGATTACTTCGCCTATTCCTCCTAATTTAAAGTGTCTATTTCCAATTTCTTTAGACTGTTCTCCAATTTGTTCGCCCTTCATACTTTTTGCTCCTTCGGCTACAACAATTATACAAAAGCCTCGTCCTTTTTTATAACGGGTTTCTATTTTTTGTTTAATCTTTTCTATGTCGTAAGGTATTTCCGGAATTATACAAATATCGGCTCCTCCTGCTACTGCTGCATTTAGTGCAATCCAACCTGCATCTCGTCCCATTACTTCAAGAATAAACACTCGATTGTGTGAGGCTGCTGTCGTTACCAACTTATCTACACTTTCTGTTGCTATTTGTACTGCGGTTTGAAAGCCGAAAGTGAAATCTGTCATCGAAAGATCATTGTCTATTGTCTTAGGAACACCTATTATATTAAGACCTTTTTCATATAAAGCCTTAGATATTCTTTGCGAACCATC